>CAZYDC010000172.1:0-9615 GCA_964646065.1 uncultured Planctomycetaceae bacterium
GCGGAATGGGGGTCTGGAATGCATAACATGCTTTGTATACAATACTTGCAGATTTACAGGCGGGTTGTAATGGCTTCCGAACAGGTTCTAGTGGCTTCCCGGCGCGTTCTAATGAGCCGCCTGCCCGTTCCGGTGGCTTCCCGAGAGGTTCTAATGCGTTACGAATTTGCCGGATTGAAGGTTTTTTTACTTGAATTGACTGTGACATTGGCGGCCGGGCATTCCTAGAATGGTCGAAGTTAACGATTGTCAACGGTCACCCGTACGGGTGCCACAAATGTGCCACAAGGAGATCGCGATGAAGGTCGTGGTTGAAGAGTCATGCATCGGTTGCGGCCTGTGCGTCCAGGCGTGTCCGGAAGTGTTCGAGCTGAATGACAAGAACATGGCGGTTGTCAAACTGGCCGCAGTGCCCCCCGCACTCCAGGAGTCCTGCCGCGAGGCCGCCGGCAGTTGCCCGGTCGAGGCGATCAAGATCACGGAGTGAGGACATACGATAGCAAGGAACCTGCGCGGAAAGGCTATTCGGAGAGTTTCCGAAAAAACTTTGCGACCTGACTCTTCCGAGCCTTTGCCGTGGCGACCGCCAGCGTGATCTGGACCAGTCCATCCTGGTCCGCCTTCAGTTCAACGTTGTTCATAGCCAGGAAAATGATGGCGGCGGCGGCCCCGGTCCTCTTGTTACCATCGAGGAACGGGTGATCCTGGACGATGTGGTACAAATAGGCGGCGGCCATTTCAAAGAGATCTTTGTGCAAGTATTCGCCTTCAAACGAGGCGTGCGGCATGGCGAGGGCTGCTTGAAGCAAAGCGGGTTCTCGAATTCCCTCCAACCCACCATACCGTTCGATCATGCTTCGGTGAACTCGCAGTACGTCTTCCAGAGCCAGAAGATCGGGTTCACGCGTTACTCCGCCAAGCGTTTCATGGCCTTGCCGAATCGCTTATGCACCATGTCCAGGGCTTTTTCAAATTTCTGTTCTTCCCTGGAATTTCGAACCGGCGTCAGCACAAGCGACTGCCCGTCCGTGAGGATGTCAAACGGAGTCTCGGGCTTTACGCGAAGCAGTTCCATGATCGGCTTGTCGATCACCAAGGCGTAACTGTTTCCGTGTTTGACAAGAGTCTTAACCATAGGTTGTTTCTCCATACACATAGTATACACAACGTAGTACCCAATGGGCGAGGAGAAAAACCCCAGTCACAGCAGCAGGATCGTCGCCAGGGCCAGGTAGAAGGTGGTGGCGATGACGTCGCTGAGCATGAGCACCATGGGCCCGGCCGCGACGCGCGGGTCGAGCTTCCGCAGGTGCAGCGAAAACGGAATGATCGTCCCCAGCGTCGCCGAGATCACCATCGAGACGAACACGCTGAGCAATATCACGCCCGAAGTCCGCAGGCCGTTCTGCCAGAACATCGCCGCCAGGGCCACCAGCACGGCAGAGCAGACGCTCAGCAGAAGGGCGGTCCGCCACTCGGAGAGCAGGCGCATCCGCAAGCGTTTCATCGGCGTGCTGGCGCCGTGCAGGTATTGAAGCGTCAGCGTCATCGACTGCATCGAGACCGCCTCGCTGAGCGTCAGGACCAGCGGGATGAACATGGCCAGCATCAGCACGGCGCCCAGGACGTGGTGAAAGACGGCAGCGACGGCGGCGCACGCAAGACCGCTGAGGATGTTGCCCATCAGCCAGGGCATCCGGGCGCGGAACGACGTGGCGCCCCGCCCGAGGCGCAGTTGCTGGGCGGACAGGCCGATCAACTGGTACAGGTCGGCCAGGCGATTGGCCTCGGCAAGGTCGGCGGCCTCCTCGGCGTAGAGTTGCACGTCGATCAGGCCCAGCAGCTTGCCCGCGTCGTCCACGACGGGCAGGGCCAGCAGGCGGTGGATGGCGAATTCCTCCATCGCCTCGGAGAGCGTCATGTTCTGCGGCAGCGAGACCGCCTGCCCCGACAGCAGCTCGGCCAGCGGGGTTTGCGGCGGGCTCAGCAGGAGCTTGCGGGTCGGCAGCACGCCCGCAAGCCGGCCCTGCTCGTCGACCACGTAGAAGTACGTCAGTTGGCTGGCGATGTTCCGCCGGCGCAGGTCGTCGATCGCCTGGCTGACCGTCCAGGCGATTTGCAACTGCGTCTCGACGGGCGAGATGAAGTCTCGCACGGGACGATCCAGGTCTTTGGAAAGCAACTCCGTCATGTGGGCTCCAGAGATTCAAACACGCTCCTAGATTAGATCGGCAGGCGGGGCGGTTTTTCGGTACAATTCGCGCCAGCGAATTATAGTGACAAAGAGAACCTGACAAGGAGTGCGCGGTGAAGTTTCATCTTGGCAAGGCGATGTTGGTTTGGACGAGCGTGACGCTGGCGACGCTGGCAGGCTGTGGGACGAACGGCATGTCCAAGGAAATGAATCACATGGCCCCGCGGTCGGTGATGGTGACGATGCACCAGGCAATCGCCGCCAAGGATTACGACCGGGTGAGCCTGTGCGTCGCGCCGGAGTATCGGGGGGCCATGCGGAGCGTGCTGGCGGCGTGGAAGGAGTACTCCGTCAAGACGCTCCAGACCACGGCGCTGGTGGAGCAGCGGATCGACGCCGCGCCCGCGCAGCGGATGCGGGAGGAACTGGACAAGGCGTACGAGCGGTTCCTGCCCTCGCCGCTGGCCGGCGCCGTCTGGAGCGGCACGGTCCAGTGGGAGCGAGTGACCATCGACGCGAAGAAAGACTCCGCCACGGTCGAGATCGACCGGCAGCCGACGCCCTTCGGCAAGAAGTTCCGACTGGTCCGCGTCAAAGCCGCCTGGTACGTGGCCCCCGCGGGCGACGCAAGAACTTTCGACCTCCAGGCGAAGCGGACGGTGCAAACCTACGGCCAATCGGTCACGGACCTCGACCGCTTGCAGGACAAGATCCAGAAGGGCCAGGTCAATGGGAACAACATCGCGAAGGAGTTGCCGACCGGCGGCGCCGAGAAACCGGCCGTCGAGAAACCGAAGGAAACAGGCGAGGAATAAGGAGCTTCCGCTCACGTCACCTGTTTGTTCTCGTCCTCGTGCTGTGCGTGCTGGGCCTGCGTGCGGTCTTGGTCCTGCCGCGCGTGATTGATCCCGAGTTTCTGCGAATACAGGCGGTAGACATCCTCGGGCTCCAGGCCCAGCAGTTGGCAGATGCTCACCCAGAAGAACAGCATGTCGGTCGCCTCGACGCGAGCGTTCTGCACGTCGTGCAACTGATGCTGCTTTCCCTGGCGGGCCTCCTTGTACCAGTGCTTCCACCAGAGGCACTCCTGGAGTTCGTGGCATTCCGCCGACAGCGCGTCGAGGTAATTCTTCAGCGCCCGCCCCACCGCCAGCGACGCCTGATCGGCCTGCCCCGGCGCGGCCGACCGCATCGCCGCGACCAGCGACTTGCCCAGGCCCCGCGTGTCGATGCCCGCCTTGGCGTTCAGCGACGCCTGCAGCGGCCAGATGTCCTCGAGCGATTCAATCGGTTTGTCATTCATCGGCGGCTCCTCGTGTAAAGGTTCAGGCGAACGTCGGCATAGGACGATTGTACCCGCCGCGAGCCTGGCCGACAACCGGCCCGCCTGCCCGCGCGAATCGCCCTTAAAAAAGATTCATGCCCGCCGGACAAAAGCGTTTGCCCGACTTGGGCCGATGTAAGATAGAATCCGTCGACCTATCATCAAGAATGGAGTTGACCGTGGTGGCTGACATCGACAGTTATCTGCACGTCTGGCAGTGGGCGCCTCTGGGCGTCTTTGTTGCGGCATGGCTGGTGGGCGGCGGGTGGCTGTTTCGGCGCGAGATGCTGAAGGCTTCGGAATTCCCGCGGCGGCGGGTGAAGTTCGGACGAGGGTTGCTGGCGTCTTTCACCACGGGCCTTGCGGGGATGGTTGTCGGATTGCTGGTTGGAGTTTTGTTCCACCAGATGGGAAAACGATTCCAACTGCCGGCACTGGGTTATGCCGGCATCGCGGCCGGCGCGATGATGGCGCTGGTGGCGGCCTATGCCGCGGGCTACATGGTCTTGGGCCTGTCCGCGAGGCGAACGTTCGCGGTGGCCTGGCGGCCGATCGTCGCGGTGTTCGCCTTGGCGGCGATCATGACGGCGGCCTGTGCGCCGACGTCAATTTCCCAGACCCGGGCCGAGGAAGCCAGGAGCGCGTGCGCCCGGAACATCCTGGCGATTGCACACGGCTTCCAGCAAGCCTTCGAACCGCCCAAGGATTTACAGGATCTGGTTGCCGGCAAACACCTCCGGGATGCGCAGATATATTGTCCGGCCTCCCAGAAAAAATATTTCTACATGCCGATCCACCGAACCGATGAACTCGACAATGTGATCGACAAAAAGCTCGATAAAATGTTGATCGTGTGCGATCTGGCTGGGAATCATCCCGGCGGCAGGCACGTGATCTTCGCGAACTTGTTCTGCACATGGAAAACGGACAGCGAATTCGACGAGCTGCTCAAATTGCCTGTCAACAAAGCCTTCGCCAAGGAACTCCAAAAGGCGGAATCAAAGTAGTTTCTTGTTTGGGAAGCCCCGAATGAGCTAGCCCCTCACCGCCGCGGAAGCTAGAATTCAGGCATGTGCGGTTTCGCCGGCGAATTCCTGTTTAATGCCTCGGGCGCGAATCTAACGCTGGTTTGCGAGATGGCTGCGCTGCTACGTCATCGCGGCCCGGACGAGAGCGGCCGGTTCCTTTCCACTAATGGCTCCTGCGCGATCGGTTTCCAACGGCTGGCGATCATTGACCTGGCCGGTTCGCACCAGCCGATGTCCTCCCCCGACGGCAGCGTGACCATCGCCTTCAACGGCGAGATATACAACTTTCGCCAGCTCCGTCAGCAACTCGTCCAAGAGGGGTGTCAGTTCAAGACCTCCGGGGATACCGAGGTTCTGCTGCACATGTACCTGCGCAACGAACTGGCCATGCTGGAACACCTGGAAGGAATGTTCGCAATCGCAATTTACGACGGCAGAAAAAACAGGCTGCTGCTGGCCCGCGACCGCCTGGGCGAAAAGCCGCTCTGGTATGCCGACCTGAACGACCGGATCGTTTTCGCCTCCGAGGCCAAGGCGCTGCTGCATCATCCCGCCGTGGACAAGTCATTGAATCGCAGTGGCGTAACAAATTATCTATCCTTTGGTTACGTTCATGCCCCCCACTCGATCTGGAATGGCATCTCGAAACTGTTGCCGGGGCATTTCCTTGTCGCGGAAGGCGTAAATCGCCGTATCGAACGATACTGGCGACCACGAATGATCGAGCTTCCGCCCGGCCCGCAAGAGCAGATCCAGATGGTTCGCGAGATGATTGAGGCCTCTGTGCAGGCCCGGATGATCGCGGATGTTCCGCTGGGAGCCCTGCTTAGCGGCGGAGTGGATTCGTCCATCATCGTCGCCTTGATGTGCAAGGCCGCCGGCAAGGGTGGCGGAGTTAAGACCTTTTGCGCCGGACTCGACGACCCTCTTTACGATGAGCGCGCGGCAGCGAGGGAGGTGGCTCGGCATTGCGGAAGCGAGCACACGGAACTGCTGGTCCGGCCGGCGCCGTCGGCGGGTATGATCGATGATATCGTGAGCCGATACGATGAACCATTCGCCGACTCCAGCGCGATTCCGACATTTCTGATATGCAAGGCAGCCCGAGAGCACGTGACAGTCGCCCTGACCGGCGACGGCGGCGATGAGATGTTCGGTGGATATGATCGTTATCGGGCGTTGCACCTGGCAGACACGTTAAGCCCATTGGGCTACCTGGGGGTACGAGTAGCATCTGGTATCGGTAACATATTTGCCGGCACGGAGGAACGCAGCCGCCTGAGACGGCTGGCGAGATTCGCCGATGCAATGACACAACCATTTGCTACACAATATCTTACATATAGAAGCCTGTTCCAGTCCAAGGACCTGCCCCGCCTGTTTTCCGACGAGTTTTCCAAGGGGACCGATCTCGCGGAACCGGCCCGGTGGTTCAGCGAACTGTTCGAGAAGGGGAACTTTCCGGACGAGGTCGCCAGGGCGCAGCACCACGACCTGATGACTTACCTGCCGGACGATCTTCTGGTGAAAAGCGATATCGCCTCGATGGCGAGTTCGTTGGAGCTGCGGGCACCTATGCTGGATCATCAGTTGGTGCCTGTTGGACTGTCGCTGCCGGTGGAGATGAAGATACATCGCGGCCGGGGGAAGCACATCTTGCGACAGGCGTTCCAAGATATACTGCCGCCAGGGATACTGAATCTCCCCAAAAGAGGCTTTGGCATTCCGCTTGGCAAGTGGCTGCGAAGGGATCTTGCCGGCGTGTTGAAGGAAACGCTTCTGGACCGCTCCTTCCTGGATCATGGAATCGTCCGAAAGGATGCGATGGAAGGATTGGTGAACGACCATCTTTCTGGGGTCGATGACCATCGGCATCGGCTATGGGCATTGTTGGTGCTGGCCCGGTGGGCGGGAAGAAGCAAATAGGGAATAGCCAAGAGCCAATAGGGGGATCAACGAGCAGCATCATCTTCACAGTCAGCCTGTTCCACGTGGAACAGAGGGTAGGCAACAGACAAGCCTATCGACACGCGTTCCACGTGGAACAGGCAGACCGCCCTGCTCACTCTTTCAATTTGTTTTCTTGCCATTTTCCGCTTGACCTGGAACAACCGCCTCAGTATGAAAGTAAGATAGATCGAAGTTAGCCATATTGGCTATTCGCTTCTCGCTATTCGCTTTCTTGGGAAAGGATGCCCGATGAATAAGCAGGTTGCTCAGAAACCACGCCTCGGCAGGGGGCTTTCAAGCCTGATCGGCAAGACCACGTTTGTGTCGGATGACAAGGAGTACAGGCACGTGACCGGCCTGGCACCGGTCGCTGAAGCCAAGTCGCCGGATCCTCAAGTCGGGCCGCAGGAGGTTAGGATCGACGAAATTTCGCCGAATCCTTATCAGCCCAGGCGAGAATTTGCTGCCGAGGAGCTTGGCGATCTGGCCCAGAGCATCACGCAGCAGGGCATCCTTCAGCCGCTGATTGTGACAACCAATAGTCAGTCCGGCGCGCCAAGCAGGTTTACGCTGATCGCCGGCGAGCGGCGGCTGCGGGCGGCAAAGCTGGTGGGGCTTTCCACCGTGCCGTGCGTTATTCGCCAGGCCACCGGCCAGCAGATGCTCGAATGGGCGCTGATCGAGAATATTCAGCGGGCGGACCTGAACCCGCTGGAGCGAGCGATGGCGTATCGGGAATACAGCGACCGGTTCAACCTGACCGTCGCGCAGGCGTCTGAACGGCTGGGCCAGCCGAGGACAACTGTATCTAACTATCTGCGAATACTAGACTTGCAGCCTGAAATTCAGCAGATGATTGGCGGGGGGCGTGTCAGCTTCGGCCACGCCAAGGTAATTGCCGGCATTGTCGGCAACACGGAGCTTCAGTTGCAGATGGCCATGCGGGTCGAGAAAGAGGACCTCAGCGTCCGGCAGTTGGAGGGTCTGGTTTCGGTCAACCAGGTGGCAGGGCAGGCTGGCGCGGCGGCCAAGGCGGTTCGGACCAAGCCGCCGTACGTTCTGGACCTCCAGGAACAGCTCACGCAGGCGGTCGGAACGCGGGTGACGATCGTGCAAGGCCGCTCCAAGCACGCCGGCCGAATCGTGATCGACTATTACAGCCTGGACGATTTCGACCGCATCGCCGCAGGGCTGGGACTCAAGGCGCAGGCGTAATCGCGATCCCAAAGATTGTGACGAATGGCACAAAGGAAGCCGATCTTACCCTATAAAACAAGTAGATATGTAGTAATCTACATATATAGATAGGTAATGCACAGCGTTTCGCCAGGTGCGGGCTAAGTGTTTTTCCAGAGCCGCGGGGCGGGGTTTTGACGCGTTCTTAATGGCCGGTTTTGACGGGGAAATCATGGTCAAAGAGCCTGCCTTGGGGTCCTTGGGGACCGTTATTGTTGCTGCATTTGCAAGTGGCTGGCATTACATGTGTTACGATGCAACATATTGCCTGTTCGCCGGTGAATTCCACTGGAAATTGTCGATGAAATGTGGGACAATAGCGGGGTTGTGAAATGACGAGTGGGACGTGGATTTGTGGGTAGATTCTTTCCGCGGCGATTGCCGGCGGAGAAGGAGAGATATACGTGGCCAAGGATTCGGCCCAGAGCGAAAACGTGATGGACGCCAACGCATACGACGAGAGCAAGATCAAGGTCCTCAAGGATCTGGAGCATGTTCGCAAGCGTCCGGGAATGTACATCGGCGACACGACGCCGCGAGGCCTGCACCACTTGGTGTGGGAGATCGTGGACAATTCCATCGACGAGGCGATGGCGGGGCGGTGCAGCACGATCAGCGTGCTGATTCACCCCGACGGTTCGTGCAGCGTCAGCGACGACGGCCCGGGCATTCCCGTGGGTCCGCACCCGACGGAAAAGATCTCGACGCTGGAGGTCGTTTTTTGCAAGTTGGGCGCGGGCGGAAAGTTCGATCACGACGTGTACAAAGTTTCCGGCGGCCTGCACGGCGTGGGCGCGTCGGTGGTCAACGCGCTGAGCGAGTGGATGGAGGTCGAGGTCTGCCGCGAGGGCGTCGTCTACCAGATGGAGTTCGAGCGCGGCAAGAAGGTCGTGGAACTCAAGAAGATCGGCCAGCGCAAGAAGACAGGCACGAAGGTCACGTTCAAGCCCGACCCGGAGATTTTCCCCGATTCCTCGTTCCGCTACGAGGTGCTCTCCACGCGGCTCCGCGAGTTGGCGTACCTCAACGAGGCCTTGCGGATCGAGATTCGCGACGAGCGGTCCGACAAGCAGGAGGCTTTCCAGTACAACAAGGGCCTGCTCGCGTACGTCCAGCACCTCAACGAGTCCAAGCAGGCGCTGCATCGGCCGATCGCCATCCACAAGGAGGACGACGAGCACCGCTTGATGATCGACATCGTCATGCAGTACAACGACGGCTATGCCGAGACGATCTTCTCGTTCGCCAACAACATCAACACGATCGAGGGCGGCACGCACCTCAGCGGGTTCAAGAGCGCCCTGACCCGCACGATCAATTATTACGCGAAGAACGCCAAGCTGCTCAAGGAAGACGAGTCGCCCAGCGGCGACGATTTGCGGGAAGGCCTGACGGCCGTGATTTCGGTCAAGGTTCCCGACCCGCAGTTCGAGGGCCAGACCAAGACCAAGCTGGGCAACAGCGAAGTCGAGGGTTTCGTCACGCAGGCGGTGAACGAATTGCTGGGGCAGTGGCTGGAGGAGCATCCGGGCGAGGCCAAGCACGTGGTGACCAAGGGCGTGCAGGCGATGCAGGCCCGCGAGGCCGCCCGCAAGGCCCGCGACCTGACTCGGCGGAAAGGCGCGCTGTCCAGCGGATCGCTGCCGGGCAAGCTGGCCGACTGCCGCTCGAAGGACGTGGCCTCGACGGAACTGTTCCTGGTCGAGGGCGACAGCGCCGGCGGGCCCGCCAAACAAGGGCGGAATTCCGCCACGCAGGCGATCCTGCCGCTTCGCGGAAAAATCCTCAACGTCGAGAAGGCCCGCCTGGACAAGATCCTGGGCTTCAGCGAAATCCAGTACATGGTTTCGGCCCTGGGCTGCGGCATCGGCAACGACGAGTTT
>CAZYDC010000173.1:0-9589 GCA_964646065.1 uncultured Planctomycetaceae bacterium
CTGGAGGCGCTCTGCCGCGAGGCCGCCATGGCCTGCCTGCGGCAAATCTTCCCCAACATCGACTTTGCCATCCAGGACATTCCCTACGAGCAACTGCTCGCCCTGGAGATCCGCATGGACCATTTCCTCGAGGCGCTGAAGGAGATCGAACCCTCGGCGATTCGCGAGGTGTTCGTCGAGGTTCCCGACGTGGGATGGGCGGACGTGGGCGGGCTGGCCGACATCAAACGCGAACTGACGGAAACCGTGCAGTGGCCGCTGGAGCACCCCGAGTTGTTCAAGATCGCCGCCACGCGGGCGGCCAAGGGCATTTTGCTCACCGGCCCGCCCGGAACCGGAAAGACGCTGCTGGCCAAGGCCCTGGCCAAGGAGAGCGGAGTGAACTTCATTTCAGTCAAGGGACCGGAGCTGCTCAGCCAGTGGGTGGGCGCCTCGGAGAAGGGCGTGCGCGAGGTGTTCCGCAAGGCCCGGCAGGCCTCGCCGTGCATTTTGTTTTTCGACGAGATCGACAGCCTGGTGCCCGCCCGCGGCGGCGGCAGCGACAGCGGAACGACCCAGCGGGTCGTCAGCCAATTCCTGACCGAACTGGACGGCATCGAGGACCTCAAGGGCGTGGTGGTGCTGGCGGCGACCAACCGCCGCGACATCCTGGACCCGGCGATCCTCAGGCCCGGACGGTTCGACCTGCTGCTGGACCTGCCCAAGCCCGACGAGGCCTCGCGGCTGGCGATCCTGGAAATCCACACGCGCGGAAAACCGCTGGTCAAGGGCGTGAATCTGGAGGCCCTGGCCCAGAGCACCGAAGGTTGTTCCGGCGCCGACCTGGCCGCCATCTGCGACAAGGCGGCGCTGATCGCCATCCGCGAGTACCTGCAAAACCACAAGGAAACCAAGACCTACGAAGGGTTTGTCATCGCCAAGAAGCACGTCGAAGAGGCCAAGGCGCTCGTCGAGCGGCAGCGGGCGTGAGGGCCTCCGAAAACGTAGCATGGGCGTCCCGCCCATGAGTCTCACGGGCATCTTGCCCGTGGTTTGTTGCTTCTTCTTTCATCGTCTTTCTTCTTCTTTTTCTTCGTTCTTCGCACAACAACAACGACAACAACAAAGACACGCACGGGCGGGACGCCCGTGAGACTCATGGGCAAGATGCCCATGCTACGGTAAGAGCCTCAGATAAATTTTCGCGGAATTGCTGAAGATTTGTTAAGTTTGCCCCGACCCTTGCCGATATCCAAGTTGCATGGGTCGGGGATCCGCGAGCCGGCCGGCTAGTTCGGCCAGGCAGCAAGGATCCTCAAAGTGACAGTAACGAAGTTGACATCAAGCAGCGACGAGTCCCGCCGGGCCAAGGGCCGGCATGGTTCGTGCGCAGACCTCTGGACCTCCTCACCCTTCCCCAGTTCCGTGAGTTTCTCTTCCATTGGACATTATCGTAACCGCGCGGGAAATCTTAAATCGCTCGCGCGGAATACCGTGGCTTTACCGGGCGTGAACTCAATCGAAAGGAAAAATCCCCGACCCTGATCTTTTTGATCGATTGCTCGTCCCTTGTGGGGACGAACGCCTGAATTGCGGCCGGCTGCGTCAAAGCAGCCGGCCGCTTGTTTTGTTGCAGGGCGCCATTCTTTCTGCTGTCACCGTTCCCCGTTGCACCGCCTTGGGGGGGCCGCATGGGTGTCAAAGCGTCGTGCGGTGCCCCACGGCGCCGACAAGCAAGCCCGCCAACATTTCCTTGAGAACGACGGCGGGCAAGCTGGATGTCAATGTCGGCTTGCCTGTCGGCGCCGTGAGATCTTTTGCGACGGGAAAACCTCGAATAATCAGCGAAAAACCACTGTAAAAAATGTTTTTGAAATTATTTCAATTATTTTCTCATACTTATTAAGTCACCCCCTCGCATGACCGATGAATACGCTTGACAGGGTCGGGGATCCAGCCGTCCGAGGAATCGGACAAAACGGCAAGGATCCTCGGATGCGGAATGCAACACAACCAATCGAAACGCGAACCAGCCGACAGACAAGTCGGCGAGCGTCTTGCGCGTCCCGCACTGTCGCCTCCCTCTCCAGCCCTCTCGCTCGCTCCCTCTCGCTCGCAGTCAGTTCACTTGAATCATCGCGCGTCGGTCTGCTGACGGACGCGCCGACTCAATCGTGTCCCTTGTTGGGACTTCGTACGAAGGGGGGAGTGTTTCCCCCCTCAATCACAGGCCAACTTTTATAAGGAGCATCACATGGCCATGGAAAAAGCGATCGGCAGTTCGAGTCTCGTGGAAGTCGTTGACCGTATTCTGGACAAGGGCATCGTGATCGACGCCTGGGCCCGCGTCTCCCTGGTGGGGATCGAGCTGTTGGCAGTCGAGGCCCGCGTGGTTGCGGCCGGCATCGAGACGTTCCTGAAGTACGCCGAGGCCGTTGGTCTGACTCAGACCGCCGCGTAAGGGAACCCGTTGGGTCTCCGGCCTTGCGGTCGGGGGGCTCAACCGGGAAAGTGAGATGTCCCCGTGGCGGCCGGGCTCCTTCGGACCTCGACCAAAACTTTGCGGGCATATCTCTCGTTCCCGAATCTAACAACGAATGTGCAGGAGCCACGCAGTGACAACAACAATACAAATGCCTCCGTCAGACATCCCCCCCGTGCATCCGATCGTGGAGACGTATCGCACCTGGGTGGACACGCTGGCCGGATACATGAAACGCGCCGCGGACCTTCTGGAAGACCTCTACGCCCAGCAGGACCTGACCGTGGACGAGCTTCGCCGGCTGTGCGCCAAGACGCACTCGCTGCGTCATTCGGACTTTGACATTATTTTCGGAAAGGTGTTGGCGGCCAGGCGCGCCACCCGGGAGTCGCTGGCTTCCCTGGTGGAAGGATTCCGCGCGGGCCGGTACGCCGTGGTAGAGGAAATCCGTGCGACCTTCAGTTCCGACGTGGCGCAGGCCGCCCAGGCCTGGCCGGATTTGAAGGAACGGCTGCTGGGCAATCCGGACGACGGCGCGGGCAAGATCATCGCGGCCCTGCGCGAGGTCCACGTGGAGCAGGAAAAAATTTCCGCCGCCCTGTTCGGACTGCTTTCGCGGGGCGAGAAAATCAAGATTGACGAACTCAAAACGGTAGCGAACAGGTTGGCCGGTAGGGATTCGCGGGAGTCCGCGGAGCTGGCCGCCTTGCTGGCGATTTGTGAATCCGCCGGACGCGACGCGGGACTTCAATGGCGTCGGCTGGCGAGTTGAACGATTTCAACGGGTCCACTGTGCAAACAAAAATGGAGAACGAAATGTCGAACGATGTTTATGGGAATCTGGGAAGTGAAATGAAGGTCATGCAGACCGGCCGGGCCAACCTGCGGGCGGGGATCAAGAGCCACCGCAATCGCCTTCGCGGCGAAACGGGCAAGACGCTCGCGGCGGCGCGGGAGTTCCTGGACCAAACCGGCAAGGACAACGCCCACCTGGCCGCTCAGACTCACCAGATGCTGGCGCAGTCCGAGAAGGACGCCAAGGCCCGCGCCCAGCAGACGCTGGCCGAGGCGAAGCAACTGGCCACGACGATCCGCAAGAACGTGTCGGCCCTGAAGGTCGAGGCGGGGCAAATCCTCGTCGACGCCCAAGGGTTCCTCACGCGGACCGGTTCGGACAACGCCCGGCTCCGGAACCAGACGCATACCATGCTCGCCAACGCCCGCGCCGAGTCCAAGGTTCGCACTCGCCAGACAATGGCCGAGGCCGGACAACTCGTCGTGCGGACCCGGCAGGCCGTCGCCGGGCTTCGAACCCAGACCGGACACATGCTCGCCGACGCCGCCGGCGTGATGAAGCAACTGTCCCACGCCTCACGCGAGCGCGCGGCCGCCTGGCAGGGCATCCTGCACGTGCTGCACGGAAACGTGTCACGGTCCTCGGCCGCTGTGGTGAAGCCCTCAGTCGCCAAGGCCAACGCCAAGAAGAAATCGCGAAAAGTCGCGTAGGCCTTCAGTGCCCGCCGCGAAGACGGTTCGTTCTAGACCCGTGCTAAGCCCCCCGGATCGGGGCGCTAAGAAAAGGAATCGCACGTGCAAGCCATACGGAAACCCAGTCGCACTGTTATCAAGAATCTAGCCCTCCCGCTCGCCAGGGGAACCGATGGGCCCCAGACCCAAGACCGCACCCGTGACACACACGGGGCGCGGCCTTTGGGCCTTCGGCATTCTTACAAGGAACCCACGCCCGACGCCCTGGCCCGTTCGTACCTCCAGACGGGCGAGGGCGGGCCCTTGGGGCCGCCAAGCCGGCTGTTCGGCCACTTCACGCATCGCAAACTCGTCCTTCCCGTTCCATCCCGCGCCACCGGTCTGCTCGTTCATCGCAGCCGGGCCGTCGGATCATCCACCACTATTCAAGGAGCCAGGTAACATGGTAGACGTACTTCAGAACACCAAACGGCGCGCCAGCCTGCGAGACATGCGAACGGCCGTGACATCGCGCATTCGCTCGAAACCCACCATTGAAGGGCAGAGGTACCTCGACCTGTACGTCCTTCAGCGCGACCGCTTCCGCTGGAAGCGCCTGTGGGATCAGGCCCAGAGGTCCATGGACAGCATCGACGCGGCCCTTCGCTCGATGGGGTTCGTCCCAGAGGAGCTCAATGCGCCCATGGCGACTCGACCGGTCAAACCGGACCAGCCCAAGGGCGCCGTCAAGACCGCTCACGCCGCCGCAAGGACCATCGACCTGGGGGCGGCCAAGAAACAAACCCGCACGCGCAACGGAGCCACAGCATGAGTTGGGACTGGAAAAAAGCCATCGGCGCCGACGACACGGCGGCCGGATCGATCTTGACCAAGAGCTTCGGGGCGAACCAGCCGGCCTCCAAGCGCGTGGCGCCGCCGTCCTCCGGCAATGGACGATCGCCCATCATCTCATGGCGATCGGCCGGGGTGGCCAACCTGGGCACGTTCGGCTCTCCTGTAGCGTTGGTGGAACAAGCCGAGCACGATTGCCCCTTCTGCCACGGTGTGGGCAAGTTCGGCGGCGCCAGCATCTGCCCGGTCTGCGCCGGAAAGGGCAAAATACACGTCGAGCCGCCGGCCGTGAAATGCGCGTTCTGCGGCGGGCAGGGACAAATGCCCCCGCGCAGTCACATGACCTGCTATGTGTGCAGCGGCCGTGGGCTGGTCTCCGTGAGGCCGCCCGTCCAAACCTGCCCCGATTGCCAGGGGCGGGGGCGACGCCCATGCCAGTCATTCTACTGCCCCCGCTGCCGCGGCGTCGGCGTGATTATCTTGTGACGTGGCACCCCCAAGTCTTCTTGGGGGTGTCTGGGCAACACAGCCACCCCCAAGCGGACTTGGGGGTGCCACCATGGCGACAAACGACGTCGCCATGCCACCCTTAAGAAATACAAACATACAAAGGAACAACCCGTGAGCATGAATGACTGTATCACCCCAATCGAAATCGCCAAGGACCAGCCCTGTTTCGTCCAGACTCCCCTGGTGGAGAGCGTCGTGAACCGCACGCTGGTCTACCTGGGGGCCGGGTATCCGGTGCATCTGACCGGGCCGGCCGGAACGGGCAAGACCTGTCTGGCGCTCTACGTGGCCGCCCAGATCGGCAGGCCCGTCGTGATCGTCCACGGCGACGAGGACCTGAACACCTCCGACATGGTCGGCGGAAATTACGGCATGAGGCACACCAAGGTCGTGGACAACTTCGTCCACTCGGTCAAGAAACTCGACCACACCGTGGAATCCACCTGGGTGGACAATCGCCTGACCGTGGCCTGCAAGCACGGTTTCACGCTGGTGTATGACGAGTTCACCCGCAGCCGGGCCGAGGCGAACAACGCGCTGCTGTCGGTCCTGGAGGAAGGCGTGCTGGACATGCCGGCCGGGCGGGGCGAGGAATCGTTCATCCGCGTCCACCCCAACTTCCGGGCGATCTTCACCAGCAACCCCGCCGAGTACGCGGGCGTTCACAAGGCCGCCGACGCGCTCCAGGACCGCATGATCACCGTTCACCTGGGGCACTACGACCGCGAGACCGAGATCGCCATCACCGTTTCCAAGAGCGGCATCGACAAGAAGGCCGCCACCCGCGTGGTGGACATCGTGCGGGGCTATCGCGACGTGCGCGAGGGCGGCCAGAGCAACTACGGCGTCTGCCCGACGATCCGCGCGTCGGTGATGATCGCCACGATCCTCAAGGCCTACGGCGCCAAGCCGGAACTCAAGGACGACAACTTCGTCCACCTCTGCCACGACGTCCTGGGCTCGTCGCGCTGGGAAGGTTTCGCCGACGCGGCCGTGCAGTCCAACGTGGACGCCCTGATCCAGAAATTCGCCGCCTGAGAGATTCTTCCGCTACGCAACGACGCCGACAAGCGAGCTGGATCTAACGTCGGCTTGCCTGTCGGCGCTGTGGGACGTTTTGCGAGGCAAAGCTCGGGTAAGTAAACGTTATTCGACGGAAAACGAAAACGGTACGGACACAAAGGAATTTATTATGACAACGCAGTGCCATTATCTTTACGGCGTCATTCCAGCGGGCAAGTCGAGGGACCTGGGCCCCATCGGCCTGGACGGCCGGGAGGTCGGTGCGGTGTGCGAGGGCGACCTGGCCGTCGTTACCAGCCGCGGAACGCGAGTTTCGTTCTCCACCGTCGCGCCGGAGAGAACCCTTCAGTGCCTCGCCCAGCACCAGCGCGTCCTGGAGCGGGTGATGGTCGATTCGCCCGTCATCCCCTTGAAGTTCGGCACCTACGCCGACGGCGACGAGCACGTCCGCCGAATCCTTCGCTCGGGGCACAAGGAATTCGCCCAGGCGCTGGACCGATACGGATCGCGAGTCGAGGTCGATCTGGCCGCCCAATGGGAGGACCTTGGGTCGGTGCTGGCCCAGATCGCCACGGACGAGCGGGTCGTCTCGCTCAAGAACCGCTTCGCCGCCGAGGGGCAGGTCGGCATCGCACAGCGGGTGGCCATGGGCAAACTGGTCAAGCAGTTGCTCGACGAGCGAAGAACCCAGATTGCCGGGGAACTGATTATGGCGATTCACGGCCGCTGGCCCAACATCGTCGTCAACCCCACGCGGGACGACACGATGCTGCTGAACGCGGCCGTCCTTGTCGGCCGGGACGAGCAGGCGGAGTTCGACCAGGTCATCGAGCGGTTGAACGCGCGATACGGCGACCGGTTCCACTTTCGCTGCGTGGGCCCGCTGCCGCCGTACAGCTTCGCGACGGCCGAGGTCAAGACCCTTCAGGCCGCGGACCTGCAGGCGTCGGCCCAGTCGCTCGGATTGGGCGGCTCGGCCAGCCTGGCCGAGATCAAGAGCGCGCATCGGCGGCTCCTGGGCGAGGCGCACCCGGATCGAAACCCCGGGGCCGACACCGCCGGGCGAATGAGGGAAATCTCCGCGGCCTACGAACTGCTGGAGGAATACGTGCTGAATCTCAAGCACACATTCAGCGCCGCTCAGGATGCCCCGGTGATGGTCAAGGTCCGGTCGCTGGACGATCTTCGCGGCAGCCCGTACGGACGAACGGCGGCCGATCAACCCACTCGCCGCGACCGCGTCGGGGCCGAAGCCGCCTGAAAGGACAACCGGACCATGATAACAACCCAGACAACCATTCGGGCGCGTAACGCCCGTAAGACAAAGCCTTCGGCGTCCGTCGAACCGCAAGGTGAAAAACAGTACCTGTACTGCATCGTCGATATCTCCACCGAACCCGTTCCATCGGCTGGCGATGGGTGTGCGGATGATAAGGTTACGCACGAGGTGCCCCAAGGCGCTGACAAGCAAGCCCGCCAACAATTTCTCGGGAACGATGGCGGGCAAGCTGGATCGAACGTCGGCTTGCCTGTCGGCGCAGTAGAGCCTTCAAAGAAGGTAGACTCGGGTCATCAAACATTCCCGGACGCAAGTAACGCCGAAGTTGGGGCCGTGGAACACGAGGGCATCGCGGCGCTCGTCAGCACAACCGTCTTGGACAAGCTGGAGATCTCGCGGGGAAACGCCATCGCCCATCAGCGGGTGATGGAGGCGGCCATGCAGCGCGGGCACACCGTTTTGCCGGTTCGCTTCAACACGATCGCCGAGCCCAAGCCGGGGCAGACGGCCCGGCAGCGGATCATCGACCACGTGCTGGTCGGCCGGCGGGACGAGATTCGCGGCCTGATGACCACCATGAAGCCGCTGGTGGAGATGGGCGTCAAGGGGCTGTGGACGGACATGGAGGCGGTTTTCCGGGACATCGTGTCGGCCAGTGCGGAAATCCAATCGTGCCGCAAGAAGCTCCTGGGCGCTCCGGGGCGGAAGGGCCAAGCCAACGTCACCATGCAGATCAAGCTGGGCGAGATGGTCAAGAAGGCCCTGGAGGCCCGCAAGCTCCAGGCGCAGAACGCCCTGCTGGAGCGGCTCAAACCGCTGGCCGTGGACTTTCGCGTCAACAAGACGTTCGGCGACCCGATGTTCGCGAACCTGGCGATCCTGATCGACAAGTCGCGCCAGGACGAAGTAGCGGACGTCCTGTCGGCCTTCGAGGCCCGGCAGGGTTGCCCCTCCAAGCTGCGGTACGTCGGCCCGTTGCCGCCGTGCAACTTTCTCGAACTCGTTATTACGTGGGAGGACTGACATGTCATTTATTCTCGACGACATCCTGCTGGCGCCCTGCAAGGCCATCACGTGGATCGCCCGGACGCTCTACGACCAGGCCGAGGGGGAGATCACCAACGAACCGGCCATCCACGAGCAGTTGCTGAACCTCCAGACGCGACTGGAGCTGGAGGAGATCGGCGAGGAACAGTACATCAAGCAGGAGAACGCCCTGATGCGGCGTCTGAACGAAATTCACAAATACAAGGAATCTCGGCGGAAGGCATAACATGCGATTCCGCCCCGAAGGAGCAAAACTATGGCGATGGGAATGATGGAGTTGGTTAGAAACGCCCGTGAAAAACTTGCCGCGCTGACCGGTCTGCCGATCAGCAGCACGCTGTCGATCCGCAAGGACGAATGCTGCTGGAATTTGCAGGTCGAAGTGGTGGAGAAGAGGTCGCTGCCCGACTCCCAGGACATTCTGGCCGTCTACGACATGACGATGGATGAAGAGGGCAACATCCTGGACTTCTCCCGTGTCGGAATGCGGCGGCGAGGGGACGTGGTCGTGGCGGCCAACGCCGAAACGGAGGCCTGAGATGAGCAACGATCCATCGACCATGCGGGTC
Organism: uncultured Planctomycetaceae bacterium; assembly: GCA_964646065.1. Taxonomy (GTDB): domain Bacteria; phylum Planctomycetota; class Phycisphaerae; order SM23-33; family SM23-33; genus CAZYDC01. The sequence goes on from CAZYDC010000173.1 coordinate 9,209, forward strand.
GGCGGCCCGGCCACCATCGCGGACATCATCGACCGCGTGTTGGACAAGGGGCTGGTGATCAACGCGGACATCGCGGTCTCGCTGGCGGGCGTGGAACTGCTGAGCATTCGCATTCGGGCGGTGCTGGCCTCGCTGGACGCGGCGGCGAGGTACGGGCTGCAACTGCCGGCAGGATCGAACCTGGATACCGACGCCTGGCGGCAGGCCGTCGTCATCAAGGACGACTGCCCCAAGTGCGGAAAGCGTTCCGGCCGGGACGACCTGCTGACTACCGGCTGCCCGTGGTGCGGATGGGTGTCCGCCAAGGCCCGGCAGGCTCTGGCCGCCGTGTAGGGTGGCATGGCGACGTTGTTTGTCGCCATGCAAACGGCCGCGCGAACA
>CAZYDC010000174.1:0-9538 GCA_964646065.1 uncultured Planctomycetaceae bacterium
CGACATCTCGAAGCAGCACGTCCGCATCCTCGCCGACGTCGATCCGCAAGCTCCCGAGGTGACGATGATAGCCGACCTTCACAGGAGTGCCGATCTTCGTCCAGGTCTCCTTCGCCTGGCCGACGACCGAGTCCAGGGTCTGCCACACCGCGGGATTTTCCGCGGACGGCTGCACGGAGACGGTCCCCTTGCCCCTGATCGAAAGGCCGCAGGTGTAAGCGGCCTCCGGCACCACCTCGAAATAATTCTGGCGAAGAATGACCTGCTCGCCCCTCTTGGTTTGAACGCGCAGGGCTCGCCTGCCGCCGTTCTCGACCAGAGACACAACACCCGCGCCCTCGCGGTTGGGCAGCAACGACCAGCCGTACGGCAGGAAAGGTTTGCCGGCATATCCTGGGAGTTGGCGGTATTGCGGGTTGATGCCCGGCGAACCGGGTTCGGTGAACTCCGTCAGGCGTCTGGCCTCGAAGGTCCGCTCGAAGTTCGGGTTCACGATCATGTTGCAGGCCGCGACTTCCGGCTGACCGGCCCATGCCTGAATCGCCAAACACGCCAAGACCAACGCCGCATTCGTCTTTTTCATGTCAGGTCTTCCGTATCGCTTCATGCAATCCTTTGGAGAATAACTGTTCATGCATTGACGATTGATATGCTAATGTTTGCGACATGTTAAACAAGACAATTGACCGCCCATCCTCCGTCAAGCCGTGCGAAGGGTCGATATGCAACCCAACAACGTCCATTTGAATATCCCCGTGGCGAACTTTCGCAGCGTGCTTTCCTGGGACAAGCAAACGGTCGATTCCCTGGTGGACAAGGCGATCGGCCTGGCGGTAAAGGTCGGCCTGCGTTTGGAGCAGGATACGGACGGGAAGTATCTTGCCGAGGCACAGTCCAAAGGCGCAAAGGCCGATTGGGACGCCCATGCGGCGATGTTCTCTCGAAAGCAGATCGAGGACACCATCGAGGTCATGCGAAAGACCTGGCCGGCGCCGGACCCTTTGAGACCGGCCCGCACCGCACCCAAAGGCCGGGACGAAAAGTTTTTCGTCGGCAACGGCGCGAACCTGATGTTCGACTGGGACGCCTGGACCGTCAAGGCGCCGACGGTGCAGGACATGGCCTGGCTCTGCCACTGGGCGCAGGGCTGCCCCGACGTGAAAGATTTCTTCCCGCCTTGTATGCTTAAGGACATCGATCAGCGTCTGGCCCCGCTTTACAACTACGCGATGATGGCCAAGTATTGCCGCAAGAACGTCTGGCACGAGCAGCCGACCGAGCCGATCCACGTGCGATACCTGGACAAGATGGCCCGACTCTACCAGCGGCATCGCGGCTTCTTTCACCCCGTGCAGGAATGGGAATACATCAACCCGCCCTTCCGGTTCGGGCGACGGTCGCTGGAGGCGATGCTCGAGCGCATCGACACAGGCATCTGCAAGGAGATCGGCATCGGGCCGATGTCGGTGGCGGGCATGAGCTCGCCCGTGACCGTGCCGGGAATGGCCGTGACCGCGCTGGCTGAAATCCTCTGCGCTCTGACCCTTTGCCGGATCCTGCGGCCGGGCACCGGCCTCAAGACCGTCATCTGCACGGGCAGCCTGGACCTTCGCACCGCCCGCGTGAGCTATTACAACATGCACACGCACCTGGGCAACCTGGCGACGTGGGAACTGGTCGTGCGCGGAATCGGCGCCAATTGCACCAGCCTGACCTGGTATCGCGACGCGAACGAACCGGGCATGCAGGCACTGTACGAGTTTGGAATGGCGCAGGCGTTCTTCAATTCGATCATGGACTACTTCGGCGAGATCGGCGGACTGTGCAACGGGAATATCTTCTCGCCCCACCAGGCCGTCATGGACATCGCCGTTGCCAAGGAGTTCAACGAACTGGCGGCCGGGTTTGAAGTTGACTTGGATTCCTTGGGCCTGGAGGATGTCGCCTCCGCAAGGTTCGACCAGGGCGTGCAGATGGGCACCCAGTACACTCTGGAGCACATGATGGACGGCGTGGCGTTTGACGACTTCCTGTTCCGCGGCCTGCCGGCGGGCGCGCAGCACGACAAGAACCGCACGCAAACGCAGGAATTGATGGAGAAGGCAAAGGCGACCGTGGACGACCAGGTGGCCCAAGGTCGTCAAACCCCGCCGGACGAACAACTGGCGGGCGAAATGTTTGAACTGGTCCGGCAAGCCGCCGCGGAACTGGACATCGAGGCCCCGCCGCTCATTTGATTGCATATTGCATATTGCAAATTGCATATTGAACGGCGAAGAAACAGCGAAGAGGCTTGTTTCCCCGCCTCTTTGCTGTTCAATGTGCAATGTGCAATTTGTAATAAGGACTTCGAAACATGAGACAACCATACAAGTTCGCCCAATCCAAACGCCTGTGGGCGCAGGCGAAAAAGTTAATCGCGGGCGGTTCGCAGGGCACTCGCACGCCGGAGTTTCCCGAGAGCCCCGTCTACTTCACACGCGCCAAGGGCTGCCGCATGTGGGACGTGGATGGAAACGAGTTCATCGACCTCTTGTGCAGCATCGGCCCGGTGATCCTGGGGTACGCCTATCCGCGTGTGGACAAGGCCGTGCGGGAAATCATGAAGGATTCGTTCCAATCCTCGATGAACCACCCCAACCAACTCGAACTGGCCAAACTGCTGATCGATTACGTTCCCTGCGCCCAGCGCGTGCGGTTTCTCAAGACCGGAACCGAGGCCACGCTGGCGGCCGTCCGCCTGGCCAGGAAGATTACGGGGCGGCCGCACGTCGCAAGGTGCGGTTACCACGGATGGGCGGACATCTGGTGGCACGGTTTTGACATCGACAAGGGCGTGGACAAAGAGGCCTGGGCCAAGGTGCCCAAATTCGACGGCACGGCCGAGGGGCTGGAGCGGGTATTCAAGGAAACCGGCAAGCCCTTCGGCGCGGTGATCCTCTGCCCGGTGGACACTCGGCCGTTCACGAAGGAGAACTTCCAGGGCATCGTGGACATGGCGCATCGTCACGGGGCGCTGGTGATCTTCGACGAGATCAAGAGCGGATTCCGCTCGGCCTTGGGCGGCGCACAGGAGATCCTGGGCGTCACGCCGGACCTGACGACGCTTTCCAAGGCGATTGCCAACGGCTATCCGCTATCGGCGGTTGTGGGCAAGGCCCAGTACATGGACGCCATGCCCAACACGCCGACGGCAGGAACGTTTTCGGTTGAGGCCATGTCGATCGCGGCGGCCGTCGCAACGCTTCGCGAGTTGAAGGAAAAGAACGTCCCCGCCCACCTGCGCAAGATGGGGCGGCGGCTGATCGACGGCCTGAACGGAATTTGCAAGTCGCACAAGATGGAAGGCCCGCTGGCCTATCCCGACCCGTTCGAGGCCACCCCGCGATTCACGTTCAAGCCGCATACCGAGGAGTTCACCGACCCGGCCCATCGCTATTTCTTCTCGCAGTGTGTGCGATTTGGATTGTTTTTCGCACCCTGGCACGTGGGGTTCGTGAACTACTCGCACAAGGAAAAGGACATCGACCAGGCACTGGACATCTGCGACCTGGCCATGGCCAAGACGAAAAAGAAATTCGGCCATGTGTAACGGTGGCATGGCGACGTTGTTTGTCGCCATGTCTTGGTTTTGCCGACATCGCATGGCGACAAACAACGTCGCCATGCCACCAACAGCACGAAGAACAACAGATGAATCGACTGAAGATAGGACTGACCCAGGTTACCGCCCAGTTGGCCGGCGTGGCGTTGTTGGACTACACTCGCAAGCTCGGACTGGACGGCGTCGAGCCAATGATCGACAGCGATGACTGCGATCTTTCCTGGACCGACGCAAAATAAAACTAACCACTTTTTTAAGGAACGAACTCATGGACTTCAATACCGGACGTTGGGAACTCGCGTACTGCATGGGCTTCGTGGACTACTCGAACAACTTCAAAGGTTTCAAGTTCAATCGCCAGCGGACCAAGCAACAGATCGACGAGCTTGCCGCCCTGGGCATGCGGTGGGTCATGACCGGAGGCATCAACCCGCTGGACGGACCGGAAGACGCGATCAAGGAGATCGTCGAGGTCGGCGGCCAGTGGCTCCGCGAGGCCGGCCTGAAGATGACTTCGTGGCACATGGCCGGACCGAATTTCCACCGCCTGGAGCGGTCGCAGGAAACCGCCGTCGCCAACCTGCTCCTGAACGTGCGGCTCTTTGCGCCGTTCAAGCCCAAGGCCATCGTCATGCACGCCGGATGGATCTGGGACACGCCCGAGGATATCGAGCAGCTTCCCAACAGCATGTTCAAGCACGGCGAGTGCGACCGGGTCCTGCACATGTACGCGCAAGAAGTTGCCAAGCACGGCCAGGACGCGGTGATCGCGACGCTCGCGAGCAACATGAAGGTCATGGCCCGCGAGGCGGCCAAACACGACATCCGCCTGGCCTTCGAGAACATGGGCGACATGATGCCCGTCGGCGGCTTCGACACGCTGGGCAAGCTGGTCGCCGCCGTCGACGAACCCAACGTCGGGTATTGCCTCGACTCCGGCCACGCCTGGATGCGAGGCGAGGACCCGGCGGACTGGATCCGTTTCATGGGCCGGCGGCTCTTCGAGACCCACTTCCACGACAATCGCAGCGGATCGAATTCCGGCGAACCGATGCACGACGCCGACGAGCATCTGCCGCCGGGCTTCGGCACGATCGACTGGCGCCGAGTGATCCAGGCGCTGGACGAGGTCGGCTTCCCCGGCCCGGTCACGTTCGAGTCCGAGGGCTGGAAACTGCCCGACCGCGCCGAAGGTTTCCGCCACGCCATGCGATACTGGCGGCTGTTGGAGCAGATGGCCCTGCCCAACAAGGCGTCGGTCTGACCGCTCTGGGCCTTGCGGCAACGGAATGACAGGGACATGGCGATCCGCCGCGCGGCGGATCGCCATGCCACCCGGATTCAAAATGTCACTTCGCCGGTTTGGGCTCGGGTTCGCCCGCGCGGAACGGTGAGGCCGGCAGGTCGGCCTTGTTGTACAGGCTGCACTCGGGGTCGTTGCCCCACGCGTAGCGGACCATGACCGGGCTGGCGACCTTGTCGCTGCTGACGACGACGGTCTCGCCGTCGATCGTCGCGTCGGCCCAGACGTACTTGCCGTCCGCGCCCGCCACGGCGAAGCCGGTCAGCTTTCCGCTCTTGGCGACCAGCCCGCCGCCGACGTGCTTGAAGCTCAGGCGAACCTTATTGCCCTCGACCTTCAGCGAGTCGAACATCGGGCCTGAATACACAACATCTTTCATGCCATAGCTTTGCGCCTCTGCGATCACGGCCAGTCGGTGCCCCACCGTCTGCTTGTCCTTCGGGTGGATGTCGGTGGGGTTGCCCACGTCAATAATCACGGCCATGCCGGTGTTCGTCAGCGACAGCGTCATGGTCTGCGCCTCGCGCAGTTCGGCCCAGGTTCCCTGAACGTTCGGGTCCGTGGGGCGATTCATGAAGTTCGCCAGTTGCACGTACAGGAACGGGAAGTCGCCCTGGCCCCAAACCTTCCGCCAGCCGCGGATCATGGCCGGGAAGCTCTTGCGGTAGCCCATCCAGTTGCCCGCGTTGCTCTCGCCCTGATACCAGATCGCGCCCTTGATCGCGTAGTTGATGACCGGGGCGATATTGCCGTTGTACATGGCGCCGTAGTTATTCTCCGGCGGTTGCGGCTGCCACGGCGGGTTGGGAATCACGCCCGGTTGCGTCGCCGCGGCGGGCCGGGTCGCCAGGGTCTTCTCCCTGGCCGACTTCCAATCCTCCAACTGCTTGGTGTAATTCTCCATCACCTTGGGAAAGTTCTTGGTCTCGGCCTCGATGCGGGGCGGGAAGTCGGCCAGCTCCGGATCGCTGTTGTACGTCTCCATCGGAATCCACTGCTCCACCGGGCTGCCGCCCCAGGGCGAGTTGATCAGGCCGACGGGAACCTTGAGCTTCTCGTTCAGCTCGCGGCCGAAGAAGTACGCCACCGCCGAGAAGTTGGGCACCGTGGTCGGCGAGCAGGCTTCCCACTTGGCCTTGACATCGTCCTCGGGCTTCGCGGCCAGGTGCTTGGTCGGCGCGATGTTGAACAGGCGGATCGTCGGATAGTCGGCCTTGGCGATTTCTTCCTTGGCGTTGATGGCCCCGCCGGTCGTGAACTCCATGTTGCTCTGCCCGGAGCAGACCCACACTTCGCCGACCAGCACGTTCTTGACCGTGAGGGTGTTCTTGCCGGCGATCGTCATGTCGGCCGGATCGCTCGACGCCTTCAAGGCCTCCAGCTTGACCATCCACTTGCCCTTGTCATCGGCCGTCGCGTCGGCCGTGGCCTTGCCCAGCGTCACGGTGACTTTCTCACCCGCGTCGGCCCAGCCCCAGATCTTAAAGGGAATGCCCTGCTGAATGACCATGTTGTCGCCGATGACGGCCGGGAGCTTCACATCCGCGATGGCCATCGAAACGACCGATAAAACCGCCGCCACGCACAACACCGCAAAAATCCGCCGAGACATAGTTTTCCTTTCTGCTATCGAACCATGTAGCATGGGCATCTTGCCCATGAGTCCCATGGGCTTCGGGCCCATGGTTTTTTGGCCGCAAACGCGGCCACATCGAGTGGCCATCATATATATTTCATCCTCCAATGCGATGAAATTCCGGTGTTTCGCGATGCAATAGCACCTATTGGAACCTGTCGGGAAGCCACTGGAACCTGCCGGCGGCTCCATAGAACGCGCCGGTGGCTCACTGGAACCCGCAGGGAAGCCATTAGAACCCGTTTTTCGAGCCTCCCAAAACGGCAAGCAATGTGTTTGCAGAAGGTTATCAATTCCGAGTCTCACGTTCGCGTGATTTTCCGCATAATATTTCATTGGGGGCCTGCTCCTTTGGGGCATGTTTGTTCAACGTCTACCGGCCGACAGGAGCGGCCCTGCCGATTCAGTGACTCTAACATAACCCGTAGCACGGGCGTCCCGCCCGTGAGTCGCATGGGCATCTTGCCCATGTTCTGCGGTGTTGCCACGGGCGAGACGCCCGTGGGACTCATGGGCAAGATGCCCATGCTACGTTTTGTTAGAGTGCTTTAGTGACGACAAAGTGTGTCGCCTCTCAGGGCGGCGCGAGGCCGCCGCCGAAGCCGAGTTCTTCCCTTGGCCGTTTCCCGATGCTCATCGGGATCCATCGTAATTCGTCCATCATCGATTCTCCTCTTCCTGGCTGCGTATATTCATTTATCAAAAGGCCAACCGTCGCGAGCCTCTAATCAGGCCCGCGCAGGGCGCACAAACAGCGCCCTATATGCCATGCAAACCCCATGCCAGGCCGGCCGGTTTTTCGCCTCCGCGCGGCAAGGACCGGCCGGCACAGCAATTGAATTTACAAACAGTTTCAAATCAAAAAACGCCCCATTCGCGCGGAAAAATTTAACCTGCCAAAAATGGTAAATGATCGCACAAAATGTCATGGGTGACATGACAAAGCGAAGCGAAGATCCGCCTGGGAACGCCAATCTCCCGATTGGCTCTTTCTGTTTCTCCAACGCCAATCTCGGGTTTGACCTTCCCCGAAATGCCCGAAGAGCCGATCGGGAGATCGGCGTTCCCAGCGAGTTCACCCCGCGCCAACGTCCCAAGAACGCTTTCCCGCGCGATCTGTTACGCGATCTGCTATATTAGTGCGGAAATTTCAATCTCCGTTTTTGAAAGGATGCCAATGCCCCGAATAGCGATCATCGCCCTGCTCTGCCTGTTTGTAGCGTGCCCGTCAGGGCATTCCCAGAACGTCGCCTCACGTGGACCCAACGAACCGGTGAACCTGCTGACCAACGGGTCGTTTGAGTTCTGGTCGCAGTACGGGCAGGAGCGAAGCGCCGAACTCGAAAAGGACGGGCCCAAGGTGGACGGCCAACCGGCGCTGCTGCCGGTGCGGTGGACCTGGACCGCCGGCCGGCAGATCACCATCGGCCGCTCGACGGACGCGCACGGCGGCAAGTACGCCTTGGCCGTCAAGTGCGAGAAGGGTTCCGGCGCCGGCTTTGACCTGGGCTACCTGGAGGTCGTGCCCGAGGCGACGTACACGTTTGGCGTCTGGGCCAAGGGCGGCGGCAACGTCGAGGTCAGCGTCATCGGCAAGGCGACCGAGGGCGAGCAGGTGCTCAAACTCGCCAAAGGCAAGGTTGGCGGCGGCTGGCAGGAGATCGCCGGGACCGTCCAGATTCCCGGCCACATTCGGCTGGTGACGCTGCGGATTCGCGTCGGGGGCGACGACGCCGACCTGCTGCTGGACGACGCGTACATCGCCGCGCCGCTCGACGCCCCCTACGACGCCGACGCCGTGCTCCGCGACAAGCAAACCAAGGACTCGCACACGCTGCTGTTCGCCGATTTCGACGGCGACAAAGGCCCGGTCGTCCGCTTCAACGACAAGGCCCACGAGGGCAAATGCTCGTACACCGACGACAAGAGCGGCCGCTTCGGCAAGGCGCTTCGCGTGGGCGAGCCGGACATGGCGACGATCGTTTTCGCGCCCAAGGAAATGCCCAAAGAGGGAACACTGGAGCTGTGGGTCTCGCCCGACCGCGTGCCGGTGATCGACCCCAAGAGCTGGAACAAAATCGAATGCTATCTTCAGGTCCACTCGCCCACGCATGACCTTGCGGGCCTGGGCTGCTCGACCAACCAGGCGCTGAATTTCACCTGGCGGATCAGCGATGGAATCTACGACCGGCCGGGCATGGTTTCGGCCAACCCGTGGATCAGCCTGCGTCGGATGCGCAAGGGTCAGTGGACCCACGTCGCGGCCACCTGGGACGCCTCGGCCGTGCGGCTGTACGTGGACGGCGTGCTGGCCGACATGCAGACGCAAGGCCCGATGCCTTGGTTCAGCACGGCATCGAACCTGACCATCGGTTCGCCCGCGACCAACTACAATTGGGACGGCATGGTGGACGAAATCCGCGTTTCGGACATCAAGCGATACGGGCCTTTCACGCCCAAGGGCGCGACGCCCAAACCGCTTCCGCCGGCGGCCGCCGCGACGCCCAAGGAAGCCCCGCCCGTCGACAAGCCCAAGATCGATCTGGCCGCCCAGCGGGCCAAGCTCATCGGCAAAATCGAGCCGACCGCGGCCGGCGAGTTTGAGACCAAGCCCGCGCCGGACGGCAGCTACGTGTACGAATCCACCTCGGCCCGGAGCTTGATGAAGGACAGCCAGTTCCCCGTCGAGTTGGAGAAGGACAAGATCGTCGCCGGCCTGACCACGATGAAAGTCAACGGGACCGATCTTGGCTGCGGCACGGCCGAAGCGGTCGGAGTGTGCTGGAAGCTGGGCGACATCAAGCCGGGCAAGTACTTCATCGGCGTGCTGTACGAATCGCAGCAGACCGAAGGCCCACGCGCCGAGGCATGGTGGAACCCGGTTCGGGGAATCTATCTAAACGGGCGCAACGTGCAATGCTCCTCGCTGAGCAATCCCGTCCAGGTCGCGCCGAGCGTGTGTTTCGCCGAGTTGCAGGCGGGCGCGGCGGAAAGC
>CAZYDC010000175.1:0-9477 GCA_964646065.1 uncultured Planctomycetaceae bacterium
TTTTCTGCTTCGTGGCCTCTAATAATTCCCGTTCTACCTTTTCCATCTTTGCGTCCTTTCCGCCTGTGGTCAGAAATTGACCCTTACCTACCGCTAGATGTCCCTTGATTCCGCCGCCTCAGGAGTGTCAGCACTCCCAGCACCAGAATCGCCATTGTTGCTGGCTCAGGAACCTCGGCAACGCGGAAGCCGACATCGCTGTCCTCATTCAACGGATAGCTAGCGGTGCCAAATCCCGATTGCAAATCCAAGCCGCTTATATCAAAGGACCCTCCACGCTGGCCGCGATTCAAACCGCCGACGATCATTTCGTTCCATTGAAAGACATCCCCGCCCATGTCATAAGTGTTATATGGACCTTGCGAATCCGCAAAGTCCCCTACCACTGTCAGGTAGTTCGTAGGGTCGCTGCTCCCCCCGGAGAGAAAGTAGTAATTGGCATTGTTGGTTCCCGTGCTTGAAAAGACGTTGGTGGGTTCCGTGTTGCTTTTGGTGGGGTATGCCCAGTACCCACCTTCGCCCCCATTGAGGGATGGATCGTAGTACGCCGCCTTGTACCACTCATTCTCCGTCGGGATGACATAAATGGCGCTAGCCGTCCGTATAACGGTAGTAAGCTGCCCAGCAGTAGTCGCCCCATTGAGGTAGTAGGATCCGTTCTCGGTCGTGGTCAGGTTCTCCACACCGGTATTCGGCTGCCCGTTGGTCAGCCAGTTACTGAACCTTGCCGCATCTCCCCAGGAGACGAAGTTCACCGGGAAGTTCCCGTTTTTCACTGAGTACCCGCTCGTGATGTTGTATGAGTAGCTACCCGGACTTCCAGTCCGGTTGACCCCGCAGGCCCCAGACCCGGGTCCCCCAGCCATGTTGATGTTGTACAAGCTGTAGGGGTCGGTGGATGCCACCGAGTTGAGGAACTGGCAATATTGTGCTGCCGTCACATCGTACTGGCCCATCTGGTAGGTGTACCCGACAGATCCTTGGGGATTCCCGTAGGGGTCGTCGATAACATCCGCCGCATTGCCCGGATTGCCCACGGTGACGAACGACTGGCTCGTCAGCCCGGGGCCCATGTTGAATACGTCGTCCGCATTCGCCGCCCCGGCCGCCAGCAGCATCGCCGCAGCGGCAACAATAATCGTCCTCGTTTGCATGATCTCGTTCCTTTCGTTTCTGCCCGAAACCTCAGCAACCCGCATACGACAAAGATGATACCGCGATTTTTCGTTTCGCCAAGGGAAAAACGATGAAAACTCGCCACTGAGAACACGGAGGCCACGGAGGTAAACAGCAAAGAAACAGCGAAGAACCACGGTTCTTCCTCAAAACCTGGTGCCGGCAGCGCATGGCCGTTCTTTGCTTCTTTAACTCAGTGAACCTCAGTGTTCTCAGTGGCAGGTCGTTTCTTGGGGTGGGCAAACAGCGACAAAAATGTAACGTTGGCGCTCGAAATTTGTCGAGCAAAAATAAATCGGGCTTTGGAGCAAAATTTTATCTCGCGGCCCGGCCGGGAGATGGCCCGACTCGCAAATTTTTTTTCGCCCAAAAACGGTCAAAACGGCCCTATATATAGAGGCGCGTGTTTTTTCGCGCGCCTCTGGCGGGCCTGATAGAGGCCCGCGGATGCTATTTGACAACTGAATAGCGGGACGAATTTCTGGGTGCCATTTCGGGTGCCATGCCCAAGTCCGCGCGGGCATGGGGGGAATTGAAGATTTCATATTGCATATTGCACATTGAAGAGGCAGAGCCGGTTCTTTGCCGTTTCTTAAATTTGCAATCCGCAATTTACAATCTGCAATTCCGCACATGCCCGCGCGGACTTGGGCTTGGCACCCGACATGGAACCCGAAACGATGACCAGATTTCAGGATAAAGAATCCTTTATGGGTCCACTTTAGCTTCTTCTGAATCCTCTTCATCCTTTCATCATTGTAATTCCGCTCCAAAACGCCGGCTCAAAGGCCGACTACAGGTTGTGGGTCAGACCCCAATGACCCACAAGACAAATTTAAAAAACACGCGAAAGAGGTGATCGAAAATGATAACATACTACAAATACTTGCCTTACGATTTACAGAGTGTCGAAAATCAGGTTCCAGTGGCTTCCCGGCGGGTTCTGGTGAGCCACCTGCGTGTTCTAATGAGCCGCCAGCCCGTTCCGGTGCCTTCACGACAGGTTCCAATAGGTTACGAATTCACGCTAAACGCCCTTCAAATGCCCTCCAAGTCGGCTCGGGCATGGGGATACGCAATGACCCGCATTGGAGCGCAGAGGGTGCATGGCGACGCAGATTGAGCACGGCACACGACATGGCACGTTTTGCCAATCTTTGGTAGAATAGCGGCAGTTCGGAGAAGGCGATGGCCAGAATGAAATCCAGGAATGTGTTGTGGCACGGCGGGCAGGTGTCTGCCGCCGACCGTGCCGGCCTGCTGGGGCAGCGCGGATGCGTGGTCTGGCTGACCGGCCTGTCCGGCTCGGGCAAGAGCACCCTGGCCCGCGTTTTGGAAAGCCGCCTCATGGCGGCCGGCAGGGCTTGCTATGTGCTGGACGGCGACAACATCCGGCAGGGCTTGAACCGGGATCTGGGTTTCTCGCCGGCCGACCGGAGGGAGAACATCCGTCGCGTGGGCGAGGTGGCGGCCCTGCTGGCCGATGCCGGGCTGATCGCGATCACGGCGTTTATCTCACCGTATCGCGCCAGCCGCAAGAGCGCCCGACTGGCGTGCGGCGACAGCCCGTTCATCGAGGTGTTCCTGAACGCCTCGCTGGGCGTCTGCCAGGGGCGCGACCCCAAAGGCCTGTACGCCAAGGCCGGGGCGGGCAAGCTGCGGCGGTTCACCGGAATCGCCGCCCCCTACCAGCGGCCCGTGCGGCCGGAGATTGTCTTGGACACCGGCGCGCGGAGCGTGGAAGATTGTGCGGAGGACATACTGGACTATTTGAAGTCCGCGAACATCCTGCCCTCACCCCTAACCCCTCCCCCGCTCAGGGGGGAGGGGAATCGAAGGAAACGCACATGACCGCATACAACCTGACGCACCTTGAGCAACTGGAGGCCGAGAGCATCCACATCCTCCGCGAGGTGGCCGCGGAGTTCGAGAACCCGGTCATGATGTACTCCATCGGCAAGGACTCCTCGGTGATGGTCCGCCTGGCCCAGAAGGCGTTCGCGCCCGGCAAGATTCCGTTTCCGCTGCTGCACGTGGACACGAGCTTCAAGTTCCCCGAGATGATCGAATTTCGCGACCGGTTCGTCCGGCAGATCGGGGCCGAGTTGATCGTCTTCACCCACCAGGAGGCGCTGGAGCGGATCGGCGGGATCGAAAACTGGACCTGCGCGCTCTGTGCCGACCTGCTCAAAACGCAGGCCCTGGTGATGGCGCTGCGGGAGCACGGATTCGACGCGGCATTCGGCGGCGCGCGGCGGGACGAGGAGAAGTCGCGGGCCAAGGAGCGGATCCTGTCGTTCCGGAATCACTCGATGCAATGGGACCCCAAGAACCAGCGGCCTGAGTTGTGGAACCTCTACAACACCCGCCACCGCAAGGGCGAGAGCTTCCGCGTGTTCCCGATTTCCAATTGGACGGAGCTGGACATCTGGCATTACATCTACAAGGAGGACATCCCGATCGTGCCGCTGTACTTCGCCAAGGAGCGCGAGGTGGTGCATCGCGACGGCATGTTGATGCTGACCGGCCCGCTGGTCAAGCCCCGCCCTGACGAGCGCGTCGAGACGCTGATGGTCCGCTGCCGCACCCTGGGTTGCCAACTCTGCACCGGGGCCATTCGATCCTCGGCGACCACGCTGATCCAGATCATCGAGGAAACGATGCTGACCACCAAGAGCGAGCGGGAGCACCGAGCGGTGGACCAGGACCGCGAGGGATCGATGGAAGAGAAGAAAATTGAAGGATACTTCTAACACCCCGACAAATGACGAATGTCGAATACTGAAGAGGACACGAACACGTTCGTGAAACAATGGACGCATTAGAACTACTTCGCAGGAACGAGCAGAAAGACCTGTTGCGTTTCCTCACGGCCGGCAGCGTGGACGACGGCAAGAGCACGCTCATCGGGCGGCTGCTGTACGAGGCCAAGGGCGTGTACGAGGACCAGCTCGCCTCGGTGAAGAAAGCCTCCAGCCGCCGAGGGGCAGCGGCGGGCGAGATGGACTTTTCGCTGTTCACCGACGGGCTGAAGGCCGAGCGCGAGCAGAACATCACGATCGACGTGGCGTATCGGTACTTCTCGACGCCGCGGCGGAAGTTCATCATCGCCGACACGCCGGGGCACGAGCAGTACACCCGCAACATGGTCACGGGCGCCTCGACGGCCAGTCTGATGGTGATCCTGATCGACGCGGCCAAGGGCATGATCGACCAGTCCCGCCGGCACGCGTTCATCGCCTCGCTGCTGGGCATCCAGCACATCGTGGTCGCGGTGAACAAGATGGACCTGGTGAACTATTCCGCCGAGGTATTCGAGCGGATCCGCAAGGAGTTCACCGAGTTCGCGGCCAAGCTCCAGGCGCCGGACGTGACGTTCATTCCGGTCAGCGCTCTGCGCGGCGACAACGTGGTCGCGCGGAGCAAGAAGACGCCCTGGTACGGCGGCTCCACGCTGCTCAACCACCTGGAGACGGTCCACGTCGCCAGCGACCGCAACCTGATCGACCTGCGGTTCCCGGTGCAATACGTCTGCCGCCCGGACGCCACGTTCCGCGGCTACATGGGCAGCGTGGCCTCGGGCGTCATCCGCCCGGGCGACCAGATCGTGGCGCTGCCGGCCGGGCGGGCCGCGAAGGTGCGCGAGGTGCTCGGGCCCGATGGCCCGATCGCCGAGGCCTTCCCGCCCATGGCCTGCTGCGTGGTGTTGGAGGAAGAGATCGATATCAGCCGCGGCGACATGCTGGTGCATCCTCACAACCGGCCCAGCCAGAGTGACCAGTTCGAGGCCATGCTGGTCTGGCTGGCGGCCGAACCTCTGCAAACCGGCCGGCCGTACCAGGTCAAGCAGACGACCCGCTCGACCCTGGGCGAGGCGACGTCGATTCGCTACCGCATCGACGTCAACACGCTGCACCACGGCGACGCCGACTCGCTGGAAATGAACGAGGTCGGCCGCGTGGTGATGAAGCTGGGCCAGCCGATCGCGTACGACCCGTACAGCCTCAACCGGGCCACCGGCGCGTTCATCCTGATCGACCGCGTGACGAACAACACGGTCGGCGCAGGCATGATCCTGCCGCGCGACCCGAAGGAATCGGCATGTGTCGCGGGCGTCCCGCCCGCGCGTGGCGAGGGCATCTTGCCCTCGTCTTTCGCAGCCCGTGGGGGCGCGTCTGCTCCGGGTTCCTCAGACGCGGACAAGATGTCCGCGACACAAGTGAGTGCCATATCGCCTGAGCAGCGGGCCCAGCGGATGGGGCACCGGCCCGCGACCCTTTGCCTGTGCGGCCCAGCCGCATCGGCGCTGCCGGTAGCGCACGCGCTGGAGCGTCGGCTTTTCGACGCCGGCTGCCATTGCCACGTACTGCTCGACCGCGACGTGCAGGCGCCCGGCCAATCGCAAGAGGACGCTCTGCGGTTCGCCGCCCGGATGGTCCGAATCCTCAGCGAGGCCGGGCTGATCTCGATCTGCGCGATCAGCGGGCCGGGAGTTGCCGACGCCTTGCGACGCGAACTGCCTGTGGGGCAGATTGTCCAGCGTGAAGACACCCCCATGCAGACTTGGGGGCGCCACGAACTGCTGGAAATCCAACTGGGCGAACCGACAGGTCCTGCCCAGACCAAGCCCTCCACGGGCGTGGTAATTTCTACGAAGGACCTGCCGCAATGCATCGAACAGATTTTGACCTTGCTGAAAGACAAGGGCATCGTTCGGTCGTAAGCAAGTGCCAACGTAGCATGGGCATCCTGCCCATGAGTCGCATGGGCGTCTCGCCCATGTAACCCAAAAACACGGCGAAGACACGGGCAAGATGCCCGTGAGACTCATGGGCGAGACGCCCATGCTACGGTCCGGCGAATCCGCTGAAGACCGCGCCGAAGTCTTGTTTGTACGGCACAGGCTTTCCGCCGGGCATGTCCATTCGGGGCTTGTCACGAAGCAGCTTCGCGCCTTCCTCGATGGCGGCGAGCATCGCGACAAAGTCGGGGTCGGCGGCGTTTTTGAAAACCGCCTGCGGTTTCTTGTCAGCGCCCAGGCACAGGCCCAGGCCGCCGCATTCCTTGGCCATCGGGGCCGTCAACACGCGGCTGAGCTTGGGGTTGGTCAGGTTCACCCACGCGTCAGTGGGGCTTGTTCCGCTGGGCATGTACTGGGCATGGCAGGAGCTGCATCGACGCTCGTATGCCGGCTGGAAGTTCTTGCGATACCAGTCCTCGGCCCAGGCGTCGCGACTGCCCGGCTTTCCCGGCCGCGTGTGCTCGTAGGTGCCGTAGTAAGGCACGTTGGCGTCCACCCAATCGTACACGCGACGGCGGTCCTCGACGGGGACCTTCCGCCCGGAGTGCTCGCTGTCGATGTACTTGAGTATGCCGCTGACCTGGACGCCGGTCGTGCCCGGCTGGAATACGTTGTGATGCGCCGAGGCCAACCAGAGGTAACTGATTTGTCCATGAGCGATGAGATTGTCATAGGCCATGTTGAAGAAGCGGGTCTTGTCGCCGCTGAGGTCCATGCCCTTGGGCGGGTTGGCGCCGCTGTGGCATTTCACGCAGTTGCGGTCGAACACCGGCTGGACGTTCTTGGCGAAATCCACCAGCCCCTCGTTGCCCCATGCGGGCGGGACGACGACCGAAGGCGGCCGCCTCACGGCCTGCAGGTTCGCGCTGGCCGGAGTCTGCTCGCGACCTTCATGGCAGCCCACGCAGGCCTGCCGCTCGCCGGGCATGAGCTGCGCCGCCGAGCCCATTCGCTGAAGTTCCCTGCCGTCGGCATCAAGGGCCTGGAAATAAATTTCCCTCATGGCCGGCGCCTCGAAGTAGGCCGACCCGTCGGCCTCGACAGGCACGGCGCCGACGACCCGCTTTACATAATACGAGCCGCGGCCGACCAGCGGGTCCATGTCCCAGGCTCGCTCGCCCTGCATGTTGCAGCGCTTGGGCACCTGCTCCATGATCTGGATGAACTTGACCTTCCCGCGCATCGACTCGGGCAGGCCGCGGTAAACGTCCGAGAGGATGAACGTCCCGGTGGTCACGCCCGGAGCGGGCGCGACCGAGGCAATCGCCGGCGGCGGCGTCTGGGCGCGCAGCGGCAGCGGATAATGCAGCGAAATTTTCGGATCGCTGTAGACGCACTCCTTGTTGCCGCGGTCGTCCATCAAAAAGATGCGGTATCGCCCGCTGTTCGAGCCGCCGTAACTCACCAGATACAGCCCGTCGCTCAGCGGGAACGGGTCGCAGTAGCACCAGCGATAGTTCATGTCGTAGATGGTCGGGAATTCCTGCGTGATCCAGGCGAAACCGTCGCCCTTGGGCGCCTCGAGCCCGCGGCGCGGGCTGATCGTGCCGATCGCGCCGAACGGCGTGTTGTGGTGCGGGCCGAACGTAGCGACGAGATTCTCCGTCCCCGGTATCGGCCGGGCCTGCCAGAACGTGTCGGGGTCGCCCTTGGTGTTGCCCGCGAGCAATTGCACGCGAGTGCCGTCCGGGTTGATCGTCCAAAGCCCCTGCCGCCAGAACAGCCCGTGATCGATGTATTCCCACCGCGTGAAAACCACCCTTCCGTCCGGGAGCATCTGCGGCGAATGGTCGCTGAGGGAGTTGACCGAAATGCGGTGAATGTTTCCGCCGTCGCGGTCCATGACGAACATGGCCGAGGCCGCGCCCGGCTGGCACATGGAGTAACTTTCCACGCGGGTCGAAGTGAACAGCATCTGCCCGTTGGGCAACAGCAGCGGATGAACGTCGTGGTACCGGCCCGAGGTCAGTTGCTTGACCTTCCCGCCGGCGGCGGGGATTTCGTACAAGTGGTAGCTGTCGCCGTTGGCCTTGTGCTTGTAGGCCAGGAACAGGGTCTTGGCGTCGTACGAGACGTTCATGTCGAAGATCGTGCCGTCAGGATCGTCAAAAATGGATCTGTCCGCGGGCCGCGGCGCGGCTTTGGGATCGTGCTGCTGTTCGACGGGCGGCGCGGCGGGATCGAACACGCGCACACTGCAACCCCACTTGTCCACGATGTTCCAGCACATGTACGTGCCGATGCCGAACGGGCCGCCGAATTCATATCGTCCGAAACACGCGATGGGCGGCAGATGCGACAGATGGGCCAACATGCAGCGGCTTTGAAGTTCGCGCGCTGCGCGATACAACGAACGCCACGCGGGGCCGGAGTCCGCGAGGCTCGATACCGTGAGACCGGATAATGTAAGGTCATGATTCCTCGCTGTCGGGGTATCGGGTTTCCGGTATCCGACCCCCGCCGCGAGGGTCTGGAGTCGGTCCACCTCCGCGTGCAACGACTCGCACGGCGCGGGCAGGTGCTCCAGAATATGTCGGCACTGGTTTAGCGTTTCTTCCACCGGCTCACGATAAAGGAACAGAGGAAAAGAGAACTCGTTTTTGCCGTCGTAAACCTTCAGGACATGAATTGTCAGGCCGGTATGCGGCCCCGCAAAGAGGTTCTGCGGCAGGACCAATTCCTGGCCGCCCGCGAGTTTGAGCGGCGATGGATCGGGGCCGGCCCAATGATCGACATCGAGATGGAGCAACTGCGCCGATCCGTTCGTCGGCCCCGGAGCCGATCGCAGCGCCACGTTTCGCGAAGTCGAACGGAAGTTTTCCGGATTGGCCCGAACGGCCAGGTCCGACGCGACGATCTTCACGCTCAGAAAGATGCCGCCGGCGTTGCGGCGGACGGGATCATTCAGGTTAAACCCCACGTTCTGGACGTCCTTGACTCGCCACTGGGCGACGCCGTTTCCGGACGCCGACTGGCCCGGCTGATTGAATTGGTTTCTCAGGGCCTCGGAAAATTCAAAGGCGATGGGCAGCCCGGAATTGTCCGCGGACCAGCGAACGGCGAAATAAATATCCTGACCGTGCCGGCAGGCCAGCAGCGTCATGGGCGCCAGCGGCAGATCGTCCTGCCACGAGATTTTCTCGAAGGGCTTTTGGAACGGCACCCAGAGAGGCCAGGCGGTAGCTTGCGACCACGCCGGATCGTCGAGCTTGCCGTTCATTGCCGGCGCCTGGGCGACCAGCGGCGCGGGCAGCAAGGCCGACGCCTGGTTATAGGTCTTGTCCGCAGCGGCGGCCAGCATGATCGATTCTTCGTACGCCCAATCGCGGGGACGCTCGGAAGCCAGCACCTGGTCCGTGGAAGGCGCAGCCGGCGCGATAGCGACCTTGTCCGGCGTGGCCGCGACGGCGGCCGAAGCCAACATCAGAACCAACAGAAGCGATCTCGTAGCATGGGCATCCTGCCCATGAGTCTCACGGGCGTCCCGCCCGTGTCTTTGC
>CAZYDC010000176.1:0-9471 GCA_964646065.1 uncultured Planctomycetaceae bacterium
CGCCCTTGGGCAGCAGGACGCGGAAGTTGACGGTCTCCGCGGGCACCGGCGGCAGCATGGCCTGCCCGTTCAGAATGCACACTAGCAGTCGCTTGCGGTCGGCCTGGTGGAACACGCTCATCTGAATCGCGGGGTAGGTTTCGGCCCCGAACGACAGCGTCCCCTCCGCCAGCGAGCGGACCAGGTGAACCAGCAGGCGGTCGTTGCCTTCGCTCTCGACGGTCTCGATGTCGGCGGCGCAGTAGACGCACCGCCCGGAGCCGAACGTATTTTCCACAATGCCCGGCGTGTCGGTTTCCCGCCACGGCGGCGAGCTGTGGATGCTGACCCACTCGCGTTCGTTTGCGTTGCCCCAGGTCTGGCTGTACGGCTGCACGACATTGGCGATCGCGGCGCCGCCGGTCAGCCCGGCCAGCGCAAGGGTGCCCAGGCACAGGCAGTCATGCTCGTACGGTTGCGGCGGCGGGAAGTGGCTGAGATACCTCTGCGGCGAGATGCACTCCTGCAATTCCGGGCGGAGCATCTTGAAATAGGCGACGCGCCCCGCGTCCAGCCCGCCGAAGCGGCAGCCGAAGACGTCCGCGAGCATGAAGTCCTTATGAAGCACGCCCGCCGTCTCGACCAGCGAGGTGTATCGGCTGGCGTAGATTCGCCCGCCGCCGGCGACGTACTGGCGGAAGGCGTCGGCCTCCTGGCGGCTCATTCGCAGGATGTTGGGCAGGATGACCACCTTGTATCGGCCGAGGTCCTTGAGGCGCTGCCGGGTGATGACGCCGAAAGGCAGGTGCGCCTGCGTGAGGATCCGGCAGAAGCCCCGCACCGCCTGGATGTGCGGAAACGGTCCGTAGGGCGGCTGCGCGATCGGCTTGCCGTTGTTGCTGAAGTCCATCTTGGATTCACCGGAGAAGTAGATCGCGATGTCCTCGACCACCTGGCCGCCGATGAACGGCTGGTAGCGGGCGTACAAGTCGTTGGCCTGGCGCATGCGGTCGTAGACGGCCGGGTTGATCGTGCCGTCGGGGTTGATGGCGTCGATCATCATGAACGCCCCGCCGTACATCAGCGTGCCCACCGCCTGGGCCTGCAAGCGCGCGGCGCTCTTGGTCCGCTCGTGATCGCCCAGGGTGTGGCAACGGCTGGTCTGGAACTCCGGCGGCTGGTTGGGGGTCAGGTTGCGAAGCAGCTTGCCCGCCATCACCTGCTCGATGGGGTCGCCGTAGAAATCCCCGCCCAGGAAATCGTGGTTCTTTGCCGTCTCGAACGTGACGCCGCTATTCCACGCGTTGAAGGCGCAGGCGAAGTTGTGATACACGGCAATGTCCGGCTGGATGGACTTGGCGTGGGTTGTAATCACGTGCTCGAAGTCATCCATCCACCGCTCGCGGGCGGCTTGGTACGTGCACCAGGCCTTGTCGAACCAGTTGATCGTTTGTGGGATGTCGCTGCCGTGCTCCTGGCGGTATCGCTCGCGGCAACTGGGGCACTGGCAGACGTACGGCCAGAAGGTCATGTCGATGTACAGGCCGTCGAACCGGTAGCCGCCCACGAGTTCCTGAAGCTGCTGCCGGCAGAACTGGCGGTAGCCCTCATTGTTGGGGCAGCACAAGCCGTAGCGGCGTTCCATGCCCGGACTCATGCGCCACTCGGGGTGTTCCCCGTACGCCCAGTTGTTGAAGATCGTGCTGTAGTACGCGCACGACGCCATGCCCGCACCCTTGAGCAGTTCGACCATCTCGCCGACCACGTCGCGCCCGACGAGGTTGGCGTGCTGCTTGCCGGATTTCGTCGGCCAGTTGCACAGCCCCACGTGCGACTGGCAGTAGAACATGACGTACTCGACGCCGGCCCGCTTATAGTTTTCGACCATGGTCTTGGGCGAGTACTTGGCCAGAAGTTGGGGATCCCAGTCGCCGATGTGCATGTCCACCAGGATGCGGCGGCGGGCCTTTTGATACCACGGAACCTGCGGATCGGACGACATAGCGTTTCCCTTTCTATTGTTTTCCATGCAAGCCATAAGCTGAAGTTACCTTGTTACCATTCGAGGACGCCGGTGATCGCGATCAGGATCGGGATGCAATCGCCGCTGTTGACGAATTCGATGCTGACCAGCTTCACGGCTCGCCGGTCGGCCGGAGCGCTCCATTCCGTTCGATAGAAACTGCCCTGCTTGAATTGCGGGTTGGGCACGGTTTCGGCGACGGTGGTGTACGTGCCCTCCTCGGCGGGGAAGCTCGTCTTGGGATCGGCGGCCCAGTCCGTCATGTTCTTGGAGTCCATCGTGATCGTCACGTCCTTGCCGTCCGCGTAGTGAAGAATGTACTTGAACTCGCTGAACCAGGCGGCCGAGTGGAGGAAGAACAGCGTGTCCACTTTGCGGTCCACGGAAATGACCGCCTTGACCGGTTTGTCGCCCCCAGCGCGGCGGCTGCCCTTGAGCACCAGGATGCTCTTGGGCGCGGGCAGCAGATTAAACCACACGCCGCCGAAGTCGCGCTTGCCGGTCTTGACTTCGCGCATGTCGCAATTGGGCCCCTGGTCGGTCCAGCCGCCCGTGCCGCTGTTGGCCTCGCCCGAGACGAAGGAACGATTGACGACCTGGCTGAGGTCCACGACGAAGCTCTCGCGGATTCGCCGAAGCGGCAGTCGCGGCGGCAGGCAGGCCTTGAGCTTGGCCGACTCGGGCATCGGGCCCGGCTCGGTCTTGAGGTTGATGTCGTCAAAGTGAACCTTGCCGGTCGCCGGGCGAAGGCCCAGGAAAATCGCCACGTGCGCGGCCGTCTTGGGCGCCGTAATCGTCTGCTTGATCTCGGTCCAGTCGAAGCTGCCCTTGGTCAGGTCCGGCCTGACGACCTGCCCGGCGTCGTCGCAACCGACAAAGTAAACGCGGGTCATGTTCTGGCCGGTCAGGCTGGTGAACCGTGCGAACACGACCGGCCCGCCCTTGGCGTCATCCGTCTTGAGGTCCACGCCTCGGATCTTGAACGACACGTTGATCTTCGCATCGGGCGCGGTGGGCAGCACGGGCGTCCACCATCCGGCGCCTTGCGGAACCATCTCCTTGGGAGTCTTTCCGGAGACCACCAGGAACTTGTTGCCGTCGGACTCGTCCAGCAGGCCGCTCCACTCCAGTTTGCGGCCGTCCGTCGGTTGCTCGGCGCCCATGTACCACGAGCATCCGCGGAACTGACCCTCGCCGTAACCCTCGCCGCATTCGGGCGCCCAGGGGTTCTCCCAACTGTGGCCCCACCGATTCAGCGTGTTGGGGTTGTAGTCGCCGTCGGCCACCCGCCAGAAGAAACCCGGCAGCGTGGCGCTGTGGAACCGGACCGCCGCCGGCCACTTGCAGTTGATGTTCGGATCGCTGAGCATCTCGCGGCTCTTCCAGCCGTTGCCGATGGGCGTGCGAACCGTGACCGTTCCGGCGCCCAGGCTCTCGGGGGTCAGGTCGTTGTTCTTGGCGTCGTAGGGTTTCGCGTCGCCGTGCAGGTCCCAGCCGAGCGTCTTGCGCTCGTCCTCGATGGTCTTGCAGCGGACCTTGCCGTTGAGGTCCACCATCGTGGCGCCCTCTTCCTTGTAGCGATAGTGGTTGAAGTCCACCAGGCAGTTGGTCCAGCCCTGGGGGAACTTGTCGAAATCGGCGCCGTAGCCCGACAGCGGCACCGGCGAGCCGACGACGGCGTTGCCCCGCATGGTCATGAAGGAGTCGCGCATCTGGAGCTTGTCGCGGTTGTGGAAAATCACCCCGCTGCCCGGGCCCGTGATGAAGTTGTCCAGCACGACGATGCGGCTGCTGTAGCTGCTGGCGACGCCCGCCTGGCAGTTGCCCATGTAGTTGCCGATCACCAGCGTGTCGTCGTCGGCGAATTCGTTGTACACCGCGTACCCGTGGCCGTCGTGGAAGGCGTTGCCGTAGAGCCGCGTGCCCGTGCCGTCGCCGTCGGGCCAGAAGCCCTCCTCGTCGCAGAAATTGTAGCGGAACGTCGTGGCGTATCCGATGCCCTTGAACATGATGCCGCCCGAGCCCTCGTGGTAGTCCGTCATGCGGCAGGCGATGTCCTCTTCCCAGTTGCGCCCGCCCCTGTAGAAGATGTTGTCCTCAATGACGGCCGCGGTGCCGGCCCCGTGCAGACCCGCGTCGTTGAACGTGCAGCGGGTGATCGTGGACATGCGCCCCGTGCCGAACACCGCCCGCCGGTACGCGTGATGGAAGTAGCAGTCCTCCAGCGCCAGGTCGGTTCCGAACATGATGATGAAACACCGCGCGTAACCGAACTCGAACCCGCGAACGATCCAGTTGGCGGATTCCTCCTCCAGCGAGATCAGCCCCTCGAAGTCGCGGGCCTGCGTGAGCTGGAACCTTTGGGCGGGGTTAGGCCCGCCGGCGTTGACCATCAGCGTGCGGTCGCTCTTGCGATAGGTGCTCCAGAGGACCTGGTCGTCCTTGGGCGGAGTGTCGAGCTGCTGGCAGGGTTGCGGCTTGTCGTCGAACAGCACGATGATGTCGTCGGGCGTGCCCTCGGGCATGGTGGTCTGCCAGCTCTTGGTGCCTTCGATCTTCTTCCAGGCCTCCTTGGGCGGCAGCGGCTTGCACTGGCTGCCCATGCGGACCTTCTCATCCTTGTACGCACAGAGCGTGATCGGGGCGTTGCGCGTGCCTCGATTGTTGATCCTGGTTTTCTGGTCCCAGAACCCCGCTCGCAGGTAGATCGTGTCGCCGGGCTTGGCCGCATCGACAGCGACCTGAATGGTCTTGAACGGCTGATCGATCGTGCCCGCCCCCTTGTCGTCGGCCTTGGGGTTGGCGAAGTCCACGAACATCTCGCGGGCCAGCGCACCGGCGGACGGCAGGCAGAGCAGGGCCAGCAGAATCGCCGCCGGTCGGATGTGAAACCATCGAATCTTCATTGAGCAACCTTTCCGTTTCCAGAAGAAACCTGTACGAAGTTCTCGCGGGACAGCCCGACCACTTCAGTGATCCAGGCAGCCGGCCTGGTCACTTCAGTGACCCAGGCGATAAAACTATCGCAGCGATTATAAGCCTCATCGTTCGCAATGAAAGAACGCAATACCGATACCCGCGGGGCCTTGCGGGACCCTGCCCGATTAGAACCCGCACTGCCCAACGGGCAACCCGCTCTGCCCAACCGGCAACCTGCTCTGCCCAACCGGGAACCCGGTCTGCCCAACTGGAACCTGTTCTACCCGATTGTGCGGGGCTCCCAAAACTGTAAGTCTTTACTATGTAGCCCGTTATAAATTCCAACCTCTCCGTTTCGCGTTTTCGCGTAATTTTCTGGGTCATCGCCGATCTCTCGTATTCACATGTCAAATCCGTCGCCCTCTGGGCAGGCTCGATGCGAGCAAGCTCAGGGCAACGTCACGGCGGACTTCTATCAAGCCCGCGAAGGCCGCGAAAAAAACACGGCCCTCCATAGAAGGGCGCGTTTTCGCGCCGATTCCGATAATTCAGGCTTTGCAAAATGCGTGCCGTTTCATAAGTCCTTGGCTGGCCACAACTCGATTTTTGGAATTCCGCAAAAGATTTTTAATATTTATTTCGCGCGGATTTTTTGGCACACCCAAATTTATTATCGGACGAATAAATCTTAGTGGCACCCTCAAGTCTTCTTGGGGGTGTCTGGGGTCCGCGTGCAACCCGGACACCCCCAAGAAGACTTGAGGGTGCCACCAAGACCGATCGCTCTGCCCAATCCAAAACTCCAATATCCTCCTTGAATATGGCCACCTTGGGCGATAGCCTACCCTGCGAATCGTCGCGATGGAGGTCAGGGGCGAGAACGAAGACATCCCCGGCCTTAGAGTCTATCTGAATACCCCACAGCCGAGGGTCCCGATGCATATCGGGATGCCACGGAAGAAGGACCTGGATCGGCATGAGCACTATGACCTCGCGTGAAATCGTAAAGGCGGCCATTCATCACCGGACCCCGCCTCGCCTGCCGGTGCAATTGGACAGCAACGCCGGCGACTTTGGCGCGCTTCAGCTCAAGACGCCCGCCTCGTTCAAGCCGGCCCGGATCGGCCTGGACGAATGGGGCTGCCTCTGGAAACGCGAAGACTGGACCTGCGGGCAAGTCATCGAACATCCGCTCAAGGACTTTGGCGACCTTGCGGCCATGAGCGTTCCGGACTTCGCCGACGACAGCCGCTACGAAGGCGCCGATGCCGCCCTGCGGGATCTCGAGGCCAGGGATCTTTACGTGGAGTGCGTCTTCCCCGACGGGCTGCTCGTACACATGGCGCGGATGGTGGGTTTCGAGAACTGCATGGTCGGCCTGTACGAGGACCCTCGCGGCGCGGGAGCCCTGGCGGACAGGATTGCCGACGTCTGCATCCAGTTCATTGGCGAGGTCTCGCGGCGATTCCCCGGCCGCGTGGACGGCTGGATGATCATCGACGACTGCGCCACGCAGAACAACGGTTTCCTGAGCCTGGATATGTGGACCAGCCTCTTCCTGCCCCGGTACAAACGCATTTTCGACGCCATCCACGCCGCCGGCGCCGACGCGCTGTGGCATTCGTGCGGGAACATCACCGATCTTACCGAGGGCTTCATCCAGGCCGGGGTCGATCTGATCGACGCGGGCCAGCCGCGCTCGATGGACGCCGCCCAGGTCGCCCGGCGCTATCGCGATCGCGTCGCGTTCCGCGCCCCCATCGACATGCAGGGAACCCTCACGGGCGGGGACCACGGCGACGTGGACTCCGACGCGGAATATTTGATGACCCACTTCGCCGGCCCGCGCGGAGGTTTCATCGCCAACCTCGGCACCGGCGGAAACGAAGTGACCATGAAGGACCGCACGGTGCTCCAGTACGCGCACGAGCGGTTCAGCGCCTGGTCGCAGAAGCTGTACGGCCGGCCGCTGCCCAAACTGGAGCGATGCCCGATCTGCCGGCGCGAGATCGACGCCTGCTGGTGCCGGACGCTCGACAGAATGCAGTATATCCGCGACTGGCACATCGTCGGGCCGTTCCGGAGCCCCGTGCACGGCCAGGTCAGCCTGGAAATGCCCACGCCGGTCGAGCAAGCGTTCGCAACGCTTGGCGCCGGCAACGTAGACCTGAGCGCCCGCTATGCCGGCACCGACGGCGGCGGCGCAGCGGTCCAGTGGATACCGGTCCAGGCCCCGGAATACGGTGTGGTCAAACTCGGCCAATACCTGGGCGTGGTGGAGTGGGCCTGCGCGTACGGATACACGGAAATCACCTTGGATCGCGACGAGGAAGTGACCGCCGGCATCGGCAGCGACGATGGAATCAAGATTTGGCTCAACGGCGAAGCGGTCTATTCGGAAGAGGCCCAGCGGAATTGCCAGGGCGTGGCGCAGATGACGAAATTGCACCTTCGCAAGGGCGTCAACCGCGTGCTGGTGAAGATCGACAATTACATCCTGGACTGGGCGTTCCTGCTGGGACTGGCAATTAAATAGGGACGGACCCTATTTAACTACAATAAGGACCTTACCGATGTGGGTCAAGAAGAACGACGACGAGGTTCGGCAAATAGAGGCGGAAGTGTGGCGTGCCTGGAGGAAAAGACGCCTTCTTTATGCCCTTTTGTATGGTCTTTTTGCCGCCATTTTCATTGGAATTTTTGATTTCGTTTTTGGCGGGCACTTTGCACAGGGGAGGGGAATTACCCTGCTACAAGGCCCAATTTGGGTCGACATGATCAAGGCATTCGGCTTCTTTTCAATTCTCACGACCCTGATGTTTATGTTCGCAAAGAAATGCCCATTTCGTACCATGTTTTGCCCAAAATGTGAAATAACCAAGTCAGACGACGATGATTCAAATTGTCCCTGCGGCGGTAAGTTTGAGCCCTTTTCTCATTTTAAATGGGAGAATGATGAGGACCACTGTGTTCATGAGGTCAACCGCGGAAATGCCTGAACACATGGAAGCGTCGCCTCAGTCAATGCATGCGCAGGAACCTTCTGAAATGTGAATTAATTAGTGAAAGGATCGGCCAATGGCGTCACTGGAATATCGCGAGGACATGGATCAGGTGCGGGATCGGCTCACGCGGTGGTGGCATGGCGGGGACATCGGCCGGCCGGTCATGTGCGTGACGGCGGAACGTGTGCCGCCGGACCCCAAGGCGCCGCCTCGGCAGCATCCGCCGGAATACGTCTACGTGACGGGTTCCACGGCCAATTTCGATTATCGGGTCGAACTGGCCCAGAGCGACTGCGCGAAAAAGTGGTATCTGGGCGAGGCGATGCCGACGACCTCGCTGTACTTCGGCACCAACGCGCTGGCCACGTATTTCGGCTGCCGGGGCGTGGAGCGGCCTGACGCGTTTTGGGTCGAGCCGAACATCACCGATCCGGACAAGGCGCGGTTTGAGGTGGACCCCTCGAACTTTTATTGGCAGTTCACGCTGCGGTTGGCCCGCAAACTGCGGGAGGTCGGGAAGGGAAAGTTCCTGATTGAGTATCCCGACTTGACCGCCGCGGGGCTGGATGCGCTGGCGGCCATGCGAGGCAACGAAACGTTCTTGACGGACTTGCTGGATCGGCCGGAATGGGTCCGCTCCTGCATGCGCCAGATCACCGACCGGTTCTTTTACTTTTACGACGTGCTATACGACCTGGTGCGGGACGAGGTGGGCGGATCGTTCTGCTGGCTTTGGGGGCCGGGGCGGACCAACACGCTGCAATGCGATTGCTCGGCCATGCTCAGCCCGGAAATGTTCGGCGAGTTCATGACCCCCGTGCTGGCCGAAATGTCCGAGCGGGTTTCGTATAACATTTACCACCTGGACGGCGTGCCGCAGCACCAGGACCGGATCCTGTCGTTTCCGCGAATCCAAGTGGTGCAATGGTCCCCGCCGGCAGGAGGCCCGACGGCGTCCACCATGCACAAGCAGTGGTGGCCGCTTTATCACAAGACCATCGACGCGGGAAAGCGGGTCTTGCTCAACGGCGGCGGGTCCGGCGGTTCGACAGAGGAATTGCGGGCGCTCAAACGCGAGTTCGGGCACAAGCTGAATAATTTCGCGATCGGCATGTATTCGTGGTATCTGCGCGAGGCGCAGGAGTGGATGGACGTTGTCCAGTCGTGAAACGCCGGCGAAAAAGACTGTCCGCAGATTACACAGATTTCACAGATTAAAGAAACGGCGAAGAAGAACAGATCTGAGTCCTTCTTTTGGGTTCTCATCCAATTTAAGTGGTTGAAAATCGAAGGTCATGCCACATAACAGATATGGATTTATCGCTTTATGGCCATCGGCGTCACAGTTACAATCGTGAACTCGCCTTTTGTCTTCGATAAAATAGCCACGGGTTGCCCGTCTGCGGGCTACCCGTGGTTAGCGGCACAGGATCTCCTACCGCGGAGCGGTTGAATAATCGCGGGCTCAGAGAATCGGTTTGGGCCTTGCCAGAGATTATTGAACCACTCCGTGGTACGTCGGAAACGGCCTGTATCCACGGGTAG
>CAZYDC010000177.1:0-9468 GCA_964646065.1 uncultured Planctomycetaceae bacterium
CCAGTCGCTGCCCGAGACCCGCTTGCAGATCGAGCGGTTGCGTGACCTGCTGCTGACCAACCTGGGCTGCGAGCTTAAGGGCGACAGCGACCTGGCGCAGGCCCGGCAGCGGCGGATGTCGGCCTACCAGTTCACGCCCATCGACCTGGGGCCTTACGCCAATCGCGGCCTGAAGGACGACAAGGCCAAGGGCATCGTCGGCCCGGCCAACCAGGGCAATAACGATCTGAGCGAGGTCCCCACCGGCCTGCAGAACTTCGCGGGCATTCCCTTCCTGATCTCGACGCCCAAGAGCGTCATTACGCTATACTCCACGCTCGCCAACAACACGGACCTGCCCAAGGCGGTCACGGGCATCAAGGTCGGTCAGAAGGCGGACGCCCTGTTCTTCATCACCAACATCGCATGGGGCTCCAAGGAGCCGTTCAAGTTCGTGGTGCATTACGAGGACGGCGGCAGCGTCGAAATCCCGATGATCCTCTACCAGCAGGTCTACGGCTGGTGGGACAACCCCGACGAGAAAGGCCTGTCCGACACGATGGCCAAGTTTGGCTGCTTCCCCGCGTGGAAGGGCACCAACCCGATGGTCAAGGCCCAGGGCCGGTGGGGCATCATGCTGCCCGCCTACGAGTGGGCCAATCCGCACCCCGAAAAGGCGATCAAGAACCTGGACTTCGTGACCACCCCGGAAGGCCAGAACGGGGCGGTCTCGATGCTGATCGCGATCACCGCCGCCACGATGCAGGCCGACGAGGGCATCGTCACCGACGTGATCGACACGCGAGGCGTCAAGGTCCGCCTGGGCACGCAGGAGAAGGACATCTACTACATCGGCGTGGGCGGCATCGAGAAGAATCACCCGTACTACAACACCGCCGTGGCCGCGCATAAGGCGATGGTCGTGGGGCAGAAGGTGAAGATCGTTTACGACGTGGTGCGGCAGAACGCCGCCGGACAGACCCTCGCGTACGTGTACCTGGGCGAACCGATGGCGGGCAACCTGGTCAACGGAAAGGTCATCGCCAACGGCCTGGCCAAACTCGGCGAGTTCGAGGGCAACGACCGGTTGAGGATGTACCTGATCAACCTGGGCGAACCGGCCAAGTGGCGGAAGGTCGGAATGTGGGAAGAGAAGAAATAAGAAACAGCGACCGACGAACATTCGAACAATCGAACAGCAGAAGGCAGAAGTGAAGAAATAATTCTTGCTGTTCCACTTGCGGCTTAGCATCTGTTGTTGTTCGCGGGACAAAGAAACAAAACAGATGCTAAGCCGCAAGCGGAACGGCAAGATCCACCTCTTCACTTTGAGATTCTGCGGTTTGAATGTTCGAATGTTCTGCGGTTTGCTGTTTCCGGGGGCGATGCTGGAATGGCAATGGTGGAGACGAATATGAAACACGCGTCGGTTCTGGTTCTGATCCTGAATTTGGCGGTTGGTTCGCTTATCGCGCAGACGCAACCGGCGGCGCCACCGCCCGGCGTCGGCGCGAACATTCTGCCCAACGCTTCGTTTGAATCCACCGAGCCGCCGGTCCCGACCGCGCAGACGGCAAAGAACGGGGCGCCCAAGGACCAATGGATGCCGCGCACGTGGGAAGTCTCGGTTTCCCAAGGCGTCACCTATCGATGTGTGGACGACGCCCGGCAGGCGCACAGCGGGCGGCGATGCGTCTATTTCCAAACCGCCGGCCCGGCGGCTGTGTTGCGATACGGGCCGTTGCCGGTCTTCGACAAGCAGCCCTGGACCGTCACGGTCTGGCTTCGCGGCAAGGGCACGGCCGTGCTGTCGGCCTTTGAGTACGACAGCAATCAACCGTTCAAGCGGGCCGAAGTGCCGCTGACCGCCGACTGGAAGCAGGCCCAGGTGCAGGTCTCGCCTCCCGAAAAAGCCCAGCAGTGGAGCATCGACATCGCGCACGCCGGCCCGGTGGAAATGTGGATCGATGACGCCGCCATCACACACCCGTCGCTGGCGCCCATGGCGTTACCGCCGGACAAACCGCTGGGCAAGGACAAGCACACGTTGCTCTACCTGCCCTGCGAAAACGCCCACGAGGAAAAGCTCGAAGGCAACGTGCGATTCGTCACGCTCGACGGCGTCGAGCTGATCGGGGCCGGAAAGTTCGAGCTTTCCAAGCAGGGCGACGGGCCCTTCGGCGGCAAGAGCATGGGCCTCTGGCCGGGCAGTTCGATCTTCTGCTCCGCCAGCCAATACCTCAACCCCTCCGGCGGAACGGTGGAGATGTGGATCAAGTTCCGCACCCCTCGCGACGACGGGATATCGCAGCATTTCGTCGGCGTGACCGGCATGAACGGCATGTATTTCGGCAAGCACGTGTACGGGAATCTCACGCTGGGTTTCAGCAACGGCTGGCGGGGACTGTGCGGCACGTCGGTGGGCATGGGCCCCGCGACCACCTGGCAGCCGGGCCTCTGGCGGCACTTCGTGGCCTGCTGGGACAAGGACGCGCTGGAATTGTTCGTGGACGGAAAGCTGGTCGCCTGGCAGGCCAAGCCGACGTTGGCCAAGGCCCTCGAAGATTCGCTGTGCATCGGCGGGTCCAACTGGAGCGAGGACCGGGGCAGTTTCGACTTCGCCGACCTGCGGATATCCGACATTGCCCGATACAAATTCCCGCTGCCAAATCTACCGGAGAAGAAGTAGCGTGTGCAAGTCGTCTGCGACCTGCACACGGAACCTAAAGGAGGAGTATAAGAATGGCAGGAGTACACTTCTTCATGACAGCCGACGAATCGCTGGCGCTGGCAGGATTGTTTATTGATCGATTCGGATGCCGTTTTGTTCCGGAGAACAATCCCACTTCGCGCCCCCGAGAATTAGTGACCCTCGATGAAGTGAAGTTCCACATAGCAAGAGAAACAAACTATTCTCGGTTCTTCTTGTTGTCGCCCCTCTGGTCAAAGTATCCGCTATACCTTCAGGAACACCCATCTAAAAGACACCGCTATTACGTTCAGCTAAGAATGGGTGGCCCCGCCTTCGACTGGACACTTTCGCGAACGGTCGAGAGTGAAAAGACAAAATGGATTGTTCCGGGCTCTTTTAGCGATTACCCTTGGTATCTCCGTGACGAGTCTCTTCGAGAAACTTTCAAGAGGCCGGATGAAATGAAAATCGGATTCCTTGAGATTTCCAGGTACATCCGTAAAGGAGGCAATAAATCTATTTGTTCCGAGAAAGGTTTTCTCGGCCCATGGATTTCACCAAAAGCATTGGAAGAATTTAGGAACGGAGTTTGGTTAAGAACAGGTGACTTCCATTTTGAGCCGAAAAGAAAGACAAAAAGAACCTGAAATGAACTCATGCTAGCAAAGCATGGCGACAAACAACGTCGCCACGCTACCCTTGTAGATGGTTTGCTAATCTTCCAAGTCGGGATAGAATCTTCGTCAATGCCGGCGACGACCGCCGGCCAAAGGATACTCAATGGCAACGCTCACGTTTCACCTGATCGCCAACGCGCACCTGGACCCGGTGTGGCTGTGGGATTGGCGCGAGGGAATGAATGAAGGGATCATCACCTGCCGGACCATGCTGGACCTGATGGACCGCCATCCGTCGCTGACCTTCATGCGGGGCGAGGCGGCCATTTACGAGCACATCGAGCGAACCGACCCGGCTACGTTCGCGCGGATCGTCCAGTACGCGCGGCAGGGGCGGTGGGACGTGGTGGGCGGGACGTATATTCAGCCGGACACGAACATGCCGGCGACCGAGACTTTCGCGCGGCAGTACGCGCGGGGGCAGCAGTATTTCCTTTCGCGGTTCGGCAAGGCCGCGCGGGTGGCCTGGGCGGCGGATTCCTTCGGCCACGCCGAGGGCCTGCCGGAGGTGCTGGCGCAGGCGGGGATCGAGGGCTTCGCGTTCACGCGGCCTGGCAATAACCTGGTGCCCATCGCCAAGCCGGCCTTCTGGTGGCAAGGTCCGGGCGGTTCGCGGGTGCTGTCGTATCGGCCGATGGCCGGCTGGTACGGTTGCGAGCGCGGAGAGTTGCCCGCCAGGCTGGACCAGAACCTCGAAGCGGCCGGGAAGTTCGACCTGGAGAACGTCGGCGTGTTCCACGGCGTGGGCGACCACGGCGGCGGCAGCACGGAGCGGATGGTCGCCGACGCGGAGGCCTGGGCCGCGAAGCACCCGGAAGTGAAGGTCATCTATTCAGGCCTGCACGGCCTGATCGACGCCTTCTACGGCGAGGTCCGGCGCAAGGGCGACGATTTCCTGCCCACGCACCGAGGCGAGATGAATTTCGTGCAGCGCGGCTGCTACGCGTCGGCGGCCAAACTGAAGTTCCTTTACCGCAAGACCGAGGCGCTGCTGGCCAAGGTCGAGACGATCGATTCGGCCGTGAGGGCGGCCGTGGGCGCGGCGCCCGCCGACCTGGGACCGGCGTGGGACGCGGTGATGTTCAACAGCTTCCACGACATTCTGCCGGGCTCGAGCATCGAGCGGGCCTACGACGACCAGTTGCCGCACCTGGGCCTGGCGTATCACCAGGCCCAGCAGGCCGAACTGGACGCGCTGAACGCCCTGGCCATGCAAGTCGATACGAGCGTGGCCAAGCCCAAGGGCGACATGCCGTCCTCGGTGGCGGCGCTGGTGTTCAACCCGCACCCGCGCCCGGTTGAAACGTACATCGAGTTGGAGGCGTCGCTGGATTACAGGCCGATTTTCGCCTACAAGGAAAACCCGGGCGACCTTCCGATCCAACTGCTAGGCCCAGGCAAAAAGCCGCTACCCTTCCAGCAGATCCACACCGAACACAACTTTTTACAGAATATTCCTTGGCGCCGGCGAGTGCTGGCCCCCGTCAAATTGCCGGCCGCCGGATGGAACGTCCTGGAATTCGGCTGGGTCGAAGGCGCCCGCAAGGCCGTCGTGCCCGCCACAAAAGTTCAGGCGAAAAAGGGCGTCATCGACAACGGCATCTATCGCGTGCAGACCGGCCCGGGCCGCTCCGGCGTGCAGGTGTTCCACAAGGGCAAGCCGCTTTTCGGGCGCGAAGGGCTCTGGGCCGGAGTCGTCGAGGACCCGTGGGGCTCCTGGGGCGCGATGGACGAGCAACTCGACGGCCTGAGCCTTTGGGACCTTCGCGAGCGATGGCAGGTGACGGACGTTCGGATGCTGGAACACGGCCCGCTCCGCGCGGCGATGTGGGTTCGCCTGGCCGGGAAGAATTCGTCGATGGAACTGACCTTCTCGGTCGCGCACGGCCGCGCGGCGATCGACGTTTCGGCCCGCGTGCTGTGGGACGAGCGGTCGGCGCGATTGCGGCTGGTGATGCCCTCGGGTTGTGACCGCGCGGAATTCGACGTGCCCGGCGCGACGGTCACGCGCGAGCCTTGCGGCGAGGTCCCGGGCGGGCGATGGGCGCGCGTCATGGGCAAGGCCGGCCACTTCGGTTTCGCCAGCGATGCGCTGTACAGTTTCGAGTGCAAGGACGGCCTGTTCGCCGCCACCATCTGCCGGGCCAGCCGCTACAGCGACGATAAGAACGTCGCGCCGCAGGACGACCCGCAAATCCCCGCCGTGGATCGCGGCGAACTGAAGTTCCGCTTCCTGATTAACCCCGGCGACGACACGCTGCCGGCAGAGGCGGCCTTGCTG
Organism: uncultured Planctomycetaceae bacterium; assembly: GCA_964646065.1. Taxonomy (GTDB): domain Bacteria; phylum Planctomycetota; class Phycisphaerae; order SM23-33; family SM23-33; genus CAZYDC01. The sequence goes on from CAZYDC010000177.1 coordinate 5,630, forward strand.
GAGCAGCCGCCGACGGTCCTGCTGGTTCCCGCCAAGCCCGGCAGACTGCCGCGAGCCGGCTCGCTGGCTGAACTGCGTCCCGAGGCCCTCAAGTTCCTGGCCTTGAAGCCCGCCGCCGACGGCAAGGGCTGGATATTGCGGGTCCAGAACGTTTCCGCCAAACCGGTGGCCCCGCGATTCACGTGGCAGGGCGGGCCCGTCGCGCTGGACAAGGTTCCGCCGGGCCAGATCGCCACCTGGCGGTTGACGCGATCCAAGGGCGCCTGGAAGGCCCGGCAAACGAATATCGTCGAGCAATAGCGATGTAGCATGGGCATCTTGCCCATGAGTATCACGGCCATCTTGGCCGTGTCTTTGCTGTTGTTGTTGTTGTTGTTGTGCCAAGAAAAGAAACAGAAGAAACAACAAATCATGGGCAAGATGCCCATGAGACTCATGGCCAAGATGGCCATACTACGAACGTCGTCGAGCAGTAGCGACGTAGCATGGGCATCCTGCCCATGAGTATCACGGCCATCCTGGCCGTGTCTTCGTCGTTGTTTTTGTCGTCGTTATGAGAAACAGGAAAAAAGAAACAACAAATCATGGGCAAGATGCCCATGAGACTCATGGCCAAGATGGCCATGCTACGAAAATAAATAGCGGACGCGAACGAAAGAAAGGTTCACAATATGTCTTACCCAGCCAGGCACGTGCATTTGGACTTCCATACCAGCGAGGACATCCCCGGCGTCGGCAGCCGCTTTGACAAGAAGCAGTGGCAGGCGGCCTTGAAGGCGGGGCACGTCAACTCGATCAACATCTTCGCCAAGTGCCATCACAGTTGGAGCTACTATCCCACGAAGGTCGGCCAAATGCACCCGACGCTTCGGCGCAACCTGCTGGGTGAGCAGATCGACGCCTGCCACGAGATCGGCGTGCGCGCCCCGATTTACTTCACGGTCGGCTGGAGCGCCAACGACGCGAAGACTCACCCCGAGTGGGCGGCCCGCAACCTCGACGGTTCGGTGCGGACTTGCAACTACGATGTGAACGCCAAGCCGACCGACTCCAAGCCCATCGCCTCGTGGGTGACTCTGTGCCCCGGCGGCGATTACCGCAAGCTGATCCTGGAGCAGTCGGCGGAAATCTGCCGCACGTTCGACGTGGACGGTTTCTGGTACGACATCTGCTTCGACCAGTGCTGGTGCGAGCGATGCCTGGCGGCCATGAAGGACGCCCGCCTGGACCCCAAGAAACCGGAGGACCAGCGGACGCACAACATCCGCAAGTGGCAGAGTTTTATGACCGAGTGCAACGCGGTCCTGTTCGGCTCGCACCCGAAGGCGAACGTGTTTTTCAACGGTTCCACGGGCATTTACGATCCGCAGTACCACGACTACATCACGCAGTACGAGATGGAGGACCTGCCCACGGTCTGGGGCGGGTACGACAAGTTCCCGCTGCGGGCCCGCTACTTCGCGTCCAAGGGCAAACCGCTGGTGGCGATGAGCGGAAAGTTCCACACGATGTGGGGCGAATTCGGCGGGTACAAGCATCCCGACGCCATTCGCTTCGAGGCGGCCTCGATGATCGCCTACGGCAGCAACTGTTGTTTCGGCGACCAGCTTCATCCGTCGGGCGAGATGGACCTGGCGACGTACCGCAATATCGGGCAGGCCTACAAATACGTCGAGCGGATCGAGGAATTGGGCCTCGGCGGCCAGCCGGCGGCGAACCTGGGGCTGTGGCTGAGCGGCCAGAACGAGCACGACCAGGGCGTGACGAACATGCTGCTGGAACTCCAGCGGGATTTCCGCGTGGTGATGCCCGACACGGACCTTTCGACGTTCGAGACGATCGTCCTGACCGGCGACGCCCGGCTGGACAAGGCTTCGGCGGGTCGGTTGAACGATTACCTGTCCGGCGGCGGGTCGCTGCTGGTTCTGGGCACCAGCGGCCTGGACAAGGCCGGACGGAAATTCCTGATCGACGTGGGGGCGCGGTACCTGGGCCCGCCGAAATATGAAATGGACTACACGCAGGCCGGGACGGTGCTGGGCAAGGGCCTGGTCGATACGCCGTTCGTGAACTACTCCGCGGCGCACCGCGTCAAGGCGGCGGCGGGGCAGGTGCTGGCGACGATCCGCGAGCCGTATTTCGACCGCACGTACGGCCACTACTGCTCGCACCAGAACACGCCGTACCGCCTGGCGGAGGCCGCGCATGTGGCCGCCGTCCGCAACGGCGCCGTGGTGTACCTGGCCCATGCGCTGGGGAAGATGTACTACCAGCACGGCGCGCGGTTGCACCGCGATTATTTCCGCAACGCCCTTGCGCTGCTGCACCGCCGGCCGGCGCTGGAGGCCGCGCTGCCCAGCGCCGGGCGGGCCACGCTGATCCACCAGAGCGACCGCCGGCGATACGTCGCCCACCTGCTGTACGGTCCGCCGCTGCAGCGAGGCCGCTGCCTGGTGATCGAAGACCTGATGGAGCTGCGGAATGTCCCGGTGACCCTCCGCGTGCCGCAGAAGATCCGGAGTGCCCGGCTGGGCGTGGCCGCCCGCCCCGGCGACGTTGGCCAACCGCTCAAGATTGTCCGCGCCGCCGGCGCGACGCGAGTCACCGTCCCCGAGTTTTCCTGCCACCAGGCGGTGGTATTCGAGTACTGAGACCGCCGCGAGCGGCCTACGATATTGGTGTCGGCCGTTCGCGTCACACTAGAAGGAGTTTTGCAATCATGGCCAAGTACAAATGCACCGCGTGCGACTACGTCTACGATCCGGTGGTCGGGGACCCCAGCCAGGGGATTGCGCCCGGAACGAGCTTTGACGATCTGCCCGACTCATGGAAGTGCCCCGATTGCGGGGTGGACAAGGACATGTTTGAAGAGGCCTGAGGTTGACGACCATGCCGGCGGACGGAAGACATGTTGTCACGGGAGCCTTTGGATTCCTGGGCCGCCATATCGCCGGCCAACTGCTGGAGCAGGGGAAGGAAATCGCCACGCTGACCCGTTCCGCCCGCACGGACCCGTTCGGCGGACGCGTGAGCGTTCATCCGCTCGACTTCGCGCAGCCGCAGATGCTCGTGCGGTCCTTGCGAAGCGCGGCCGTGCTGTACAACACCTACTGGATCCGATTTTCGATGGGGGCGATGACCTTCGACCAGGCCGTCCGCAATTCGCGCACGCTCTTTGCCGCCGCCGCGGAGGCGGGCGTGTCTCGCGTCGTACACGTGAGCATCACCAATCCGTCGGAAGACTCGCCGTTCGACTATTTCCGCGGCAAGGCCCTGGTGGAACGGGCGCTGGTGGAATCGGGGCTTTCTCACGCGATCCTGCGACCGGCCATGCTGGTGGGGGACGAGGGAATCCTCATTAACAATATCGCCTGGGCGCTTCGCCGAATGCCGATGTTCGGCCTGTTCGGCGACGGATCGTACCGTGTGCAACCGATCTTCGTGAAGGACCTGGCCGCCCTGGCCGTCGAGCGAGGCGCGGCGGACGAGAACGTGACCGTGGATGCGGTCGGGCCGGAAACCTTCACGTTTCGCGGCCTGGTGGAGGAAATCGCGGCCGCCATCGACGTGCGCACCATGGTTGTTTCCATGCCGCCCGGATTGGCGCTGGCGACCGTGGCGATGTTGGGCAAACTCGTGGGCGACGAGATTGTCACGCGCGAAGAAATGCAGGCCTTGATGGCCGGCCTGCTATGCACTCAATCGCCGCCGGTCGGCGCCATGCGACTGCGCGATTGGCTGCGTCAAAATCGCGACGCGCTCGGCCGGGAATACATGAGCGAGAAATCGCGAAGAAAAATGTAGCCCCGCTCGGCGCGCGTGAGTTTGAGCGTGGCATC
>CAZYDC010000178.1:0-9326 GCA_964646065.1 uncultured Planctomycetaceae bacterium
TTGTGCCCTTGGTGATTTCCGTTTCTGTTTTCGTGTCATTCGCGAAATTCGCGGCAAATGTTTTTGCCCCGCACGCGGGCGGAATTGGCCAGGATGGTCAGGCTGGAGCCGGCCATGGCCAGGGCCGCCAGAAGGGGGTGAAGGTATCCGGCGGCGGCGAAGCCCAGGGCCACGCTGTTGTAGCCCAGCGCCCACAGAAGGTTCTGGAGGATGATCCGCCGCGCCCGCCGGCCCAGGAGGATCAGGTCGGGGATCTGGTCCAGGCGGCTTTGCAGGAGCACGATGTTGCCCGCCTGCCTGGCCAGGTCGGTGCCCGCGCCCATCGCGATTCCCACGGGGGCGGCCGCCAAGGCCGGGGCGTCGTTCACGCCGTCGCCCACCATGGCGATCAGGCGGCCGTCGGCTTGGGCGACCAGGCGCAACTTCTCATCCGGCAGGCAGGGCGCGTGGACGCGGTCGATGCCCAGCTCTTTGGCCAGCGCGGCGGCTGCCTCGGCGGAATCGCCCGAAAGCAGCACGGTGCGGACGCCCAGTTCCCGCAGCCGGGCCATCGCCGCCGCGGCGCCGTCGCGCGGAGTGTCGGACAGCACGACCTGACCTTGCACGCAGCCGTGCCAGGCGATTTGAATCACGGTTTGTCCGGCGGAGCATCTACGGTCACTATTTTCACCGATAAATGTCTGATGATCTGAGCTTTTGCTTGTTGAAGGTTCTACTGCGCCGACAGGCAAGCCGACATGAGATCCAGCTTGCCCGCCATCGTTCTCGAGGTGCGGTTGGCGGGCTTGCTTGTCGGCGTTGTTGGTATTGCCGCAAGATATTTTGACGTCCGATTCGCGCCCAACGAATCCATCGGTGCCTGCGGTCACCTCAAGGTTCTCCGGTCCGACCAGCCCTCGCAGTCCCATGCCCGGAAAGTTCCGTACGTCTCGCGCCGAGGGGACGGTCAGGCCTCGGGCGTGGGCTTCCTCCATCACGGCGCGGGCCAGCGCGTGTTCGCTGTGCGATTCCAGTGCGGCCAGGCGGGAAAGCAATTCGTCCGCGCCGGTTTGCGAACTCGCCGGCCTGACGTCGGTCACGCGCATCAAGCCCAGAGTCAGCGTGCCGGTCTTGTCGAAGAAGATCGTTCCCGCCCTGCCGACGTTTTCCATGACGTCCGCGCCTCGGACGACGATGCCTTGCTCGGCCGCCCGCGCGATGGCCAGCAGGTTGGTCAGGGGTGCGGCGATTCCCATCGCGCAGGGGCAGGCGACCACGAGCACGGCCAGGGAGGCCAGCAAGGCCTGCGCGGGTCCCGCCGCCAGCAGCCAGTAGATCGCGGTGCCGCCCGCCAGGGCCAGTACGGCCGGGATGAACGCCGAGGCGAGTTTACCGGCCAACCGTTCCAGCGGGGCCTGGTTTTGCCTGGCCTGCTCGACTCCCCGGACGATCCGCCGCAGCAGCAAGTCGCCGCCGACCTGCCGGGCCTGCACGACGACCGGGTTTTGCGCGTTGATCGTGCCGGCGATCACTTCCTGTCCCGCCAACCGCATTTGCGGGGCGGGCTCGCCGGTAAACTGAGCCTGCTCGACCAACGTGGCGCCCTCGACGATCACGCCGTCGACGGGGAACCGCTCGCCCGGGCGGACCAGCACGCGGTCGCCGACGGCCAATTCGCCCATCGCGACGGTTTGCGGTTGGCCGTCCACCAGCCGCGTTGCCTGGGCCGGCAGCAGCGACTCCAAGGCCCGCGTCAGCGCGACGGCCCGGCTCTTGGCGAAGGCCTCGATCATTCGCCCGACCGTCACCAGCAGCAGGAGCATGACGGCGGTGTCGAAGTAGATTTGTCCCCGGCCTCGAATCGCGTTGACCGCGCTGACTGTCAGGGCGGCGATGGCGCCGATGGCGATCAGGGTGTCCAGGCTCCATTGGCGGCGGCGGATTTCGGCGATCGAGCCGATCACGAACGGGTAGAGCAGAATGGCGGCGGCCGGGATGGACAGGCCCAGCAGGATCAGCCGGAACGCCGACACGGCCTGCGGCTCGATCGACCCGCCGTAGAGCAGCAGCGAGATCATCATCACGTTCATGGCCAGGAACGCTCCAACGCCCAGCCGAAGGATGCTCCATGCCCTCGGCCCGTGCTCGCCCTGCGAACCGACGATCCGCCGCACCAGGAAACAACCGTAACAACAGTACACTTCCTCCCCAGGCCGGGCGGGCTTCCGCACCGGCAGGCCGCAATGAGCACAAGTTGACGGATGAGAATCCGACATCACAACCACCTGTTTCCGAACGTAGCATGGCCATCTTGGCCATGAGTCCCATGGGCATCCTGCCCATGGTCTGCTTTTTCTTTTGTTTCTTCTTTGGTACAAAAAGGCAACAACAACAGCGAAGACACGGGCGGGACGCCCGTGATACTCATGGGCAAGATGCCCATGCTACGTACCGGTCAACGATTCGTTTCGGCTTTGCCCTGGCAAGCTGGACAGCCCGAATGGCCGGCCGGGGCGGAGGCGCCCGCGTCGGGGCAGCCGAGCATTCGGTGATAGACCTCCGTGCCGCGCAGCACGGTGGCCGTTCCCAGCAGGATAATCACGATTCCGCCGACGGCCGGCGCCCAGCGGCGCAGGCGAAGCCGCAGCATCTGGCCGACTGTTCCGACCAGCAGCAGCGACCACATGGTTCCCAGGCCCATCACGCCCATGACGGCCATGCCCGACGCCGCGGAGCCGCTTCCTGCCGCCAAGGCCAGGAACCCCAGCACCACCGGGCAGGGCAGAAAACCCGTCGCCAGCCCCAGCGTCAAGGCCGATCCAGCCGTCGGCGTGACGAACAACGGGCCCAGCACTCTTGACAGCAGCGGGGTGGTTTGTGGTTGGCCCGCTTCGGCGGGCTTGCGCCAGGGCAACGGCAGCAGCCCCAGCAGCGACAGTCCGGCCAGGATCATCACCGCACCCGCGACGTAGGCCAGGACGTCCTGGAGCTTGGCCCAGTTGCCCAGCGAACCGATCCATCGGCCGAGATGGCCGGCCAGCGCGCCCAGGAAAACGTAGGTGCCGATCCTTCCGGCGTGCCAGAGCAGTTGCCTGCCGGCAGCGACGCGGTATCGCTGCCCCTGCCCCAGGTGCAGGCAGAACGGCCCGCACATTCCCAGGCAATGAGCGAACGCCGCCGCGCCGCCGACCAGCGGTATCCATAAATCTTGCATGTACGTTCCAGTTTGAAGGACTGCTAAAAGCTAAAACTCGAAATCCGAAGTCTGAAATCCGAAACAAATTCTAAACTCGAAACAACAAATTCAAAACAACAACAGTCGCACCGCCTGGACCTCAGAGACTCGCAAGATGCCAGGCTCTTCGTTTGTTTTGTGAGCATTTGAGTTTGGTGCTTGTTTCGAGTTTCGTGCTTCGAGTTTCGGATTTTGCCGGACAATAAATCCTTTATATCATTTCAACTACCTTGGCTGCTACGTCCTACGCCTTCGGAGCATTCATGTCAGGCCAGCGGACTTTCGCCAGGCTGGGCAGGCGGTCGTGGTTGGTCATGTCCACGTGCAGCGGGGTGACGGTGACGTAGCCTTCGGCCAGGCGGATCACGTCGGTGTCTTCCTCGCTTCCGCCGACGAACTTGTACGCCTCGCCCAGGCGGTAGCTCTGCCGTCCCTGGTCGTCCACCACGGGATAGTACAGGTCCTCCAGTCCGGCGGTGGATTGCCGCACCACGCGCAGGCCTCGAGGATTCTCGCCCGTCAGCGCGGGGATGTTCACATTAAACAGGTCGCCGCGGCCCAGGCCCGGAGGGTTGGACTGGCCGTCGAGCAGGCTGTCCAGCACGCGACGGCAGAGCTTTGCGGCGCGGGCGAAGTCGCCACCGCCGACCATCGATGCCGAGAACGCGACGGCGGGGATGCCGAACATCGCCGCCTCGGCCGCCGCCGCCACCGTGCCGGAATAAAACACGTTGATGCCGATGTTGGCGCCTTCATTGATGCCGCTCAGAACCAGGTCCGGCGGCGATGGCAGCAGGTTGCGAATCGCCAGGCGCACGCAATCGGCGGGGCGGCCGTTGACGCTGGAACCGGTGAACGGTTGGGGTGAGTACACCTGCACCGGCTGAATCACCAGCGGATGCTTGAGCGTGATGGAATGCCCCGCCGCCGACTGCGGCGAATCCGGCGCCACCACGTGGATTTCGCCCATGTCGGCCACGACGGCGTACAAGGCCGCCAGGCCCGGCGAGAGTATGCCGTCGTCATTGCTGATGAGGATTCGCACGAAGGTATTTTACCCACGGTTTTGCACGATTGCCACGAAGCGCGGGAAGAGTAATTGGTAATTCGTAATTGGTAATTGGGAACGGCAAGAACTACGTCCGGGCTCTTACCAATTACCAATTACGAATTACCAATTACATTTTTCAGTGCCCGTCGAAATACTGCCACACATTCTGGGCGTGCGTGACGGAGTCGGTTGGGGCAATCGTCTGGTCGGGCGAGTTGGAGTTTGCCGCGACTGTGCCGTCGTCGCGAACGGTCTTGACGGCGCCGGTTCCCAGCAAAACGTTGAACTTCTGGTCGTGGCACCAGTCCCACTGAACGGGGAAGTTTTGCAGCCCCGCCGTGGAGGCGGTCGGGACCTGGTATCCGCGCCGCCAGAACGTGTCGGCCAGCAGGGAGTCGTTGGCGGCGTCGTAGGTCAGGCCGCAGGCGTCCAGGCGATAGTTGCGGTCCAGGCGGACCTGCGGGACGATTTCGTAACCGCCGCCCACGTTCATTCGCTGCCCGCCCGCCTGGCCCGCATACGCCGCCAGAAGATTGCTCCCAAGCCTGGCCAGCAGCGGCGCGTCGTTGAACAACATGCTGCTGGCGGGGAATCGCAGGCAATAGGTGCTGAACCGCGAGGAGCAGGGGAAGTACGAGGCGTTCAGGTCCAACAGCTCTTTGGAGGCCGACGGGCAGAGCAGGACTCGCGGCGAGGTGTAGTTCTCCTTGGCCAGGCACCAGAGATTGACGCAATCCACGCCCTTGCGGCCAAAGGCGGCCGGGTCGCCGCCTTGGCTGGTGCCGCCCCAGTGCCCCGACAGCGCGATGTCGCACGTGGTGTCGCTGAAGGCAAAGGGCGGCAGGCGATTGTTGGTGCATGCGGCATAGTTGTGGATCGCCACCCCCAGATCGTGAAGGTTGGTCGCACACTGGACCTGAAGGGCTTGTTTGCGGGCCTGGCTGAACGCGGGAAAGAGCATGCTGATCAGAAGGGATATAATCCCGCAGAGGATCAAGAGCTCCATCAAGGTAAAACCCCGCAGTTTCATTTGACGTTCCTTACGGCGGCCAAGTCTGTCCGCGGCGCGGCGCGGTGTCAAATGAAAAAACAAGCAAGTGCCGGAAAATAATGGATTCATCACGAATTATCGGGCGGTGCCTTCTTTGATTCATCCGGTTGGGGTGATATAAATGAAGCGGAAGGATATCGCTCATGGCAGTGGAACTGAAGAAGGACATTCATTGGGTTGGCGTGGTGGATTGGGGCCTGCGGCATTTTCATGGGCAGGAGCTTTCGACCCATCGCGGCTCGTCGTACAACGCGTACCTGATCCGGGACCAGAAGAACGTGCTGGTCGATACCGTGTGGGAACCGTTCGCCGAGGAGTTCATCGCCAACCTGCGCAAGGAGATCGACCTGGCGAAGATCGATTACATCATCGCCAATCACGCTGAGCCGGACCACAGCGGCGCTCTGCCGGCCTTGATGCGGCTTTGCCCCAACGCCACGATCGTGCTCTCGAAGCGCGGCATGGACAGCATTCCCGGGCATTATCATCAGCCCTGGAAGTTCCAGGCGGTGGGCACCGGCGATTCGCTGAACATCGGGCGGCGAGAGTTGAGGTTCATCGAGGCGACGATGCTTCATTGGCCCGACACCATGTTCACGTACGTCGCGGGCGACAACATCCTGCTGTCCAACGACGCCTTCGGCCAGCATTACGCGACGGCATTCCGGTGGAACGACCAGGTCGATCAGGCGGAACTTTTCGAGGAGGCGATCAAGTATTACGCCAACATTCTGACCCCTTATTCCAAGCAGGTGACGAAGAAGATCGAGGAGTTCGCGGCCTTGAATTGGCCGGTGGACATGATCTGCCCCAGCCACGGCGTGCTGTGGCGGGACAACCCCATGCAGATCGTGCATAAGTACCTGGAGTGGGCGGCGCAGAAGGGCGAAAAGCAGGCCGTGATTATTTTCGACACGATGTGGAACGCCACGCGGAAGATGGCCGAGGCCGTCGGGGCCGGGCTGACGGAACGAGGGGTCGCGAACAAGCTATACTACATAGCGACGAGCGACCACAACGACGTGGTCACGGAAATCCTTCGATCCAAGGCGGTGGTGATCGGCTCGCCGACGCACAACCGCGGCCTGCTGCCATCGATCATGCCGATCCTGGAGGACATTCGCGGCCTGAAGTTCCAGAACAAGGTTGGCGCGGCGTTCGGTTCGTACGGTTGGGCGGCCGAGTGCGTGAAGCTCCTTGAGGAGCACCTGGCCCAGTCCGGGATTCCGCTGGCCGCGCCGGGCGTGCTGGCCAAGTGGCAGCCGACCGACGACGACCTGGCCAAGTGCCGCCAACTCGGCTACGCGGTGGCGGAGGCGGTCAACAAGGAATAGCTTTCCTTTGCAAAACATCCTAAAGCGCCGACAGGCAAGCCGACCTTACGTCCAGCTTGCTTGTCGGCGTCGTTGGTCTTACCTCAGATATTCTTTCCATAAAATTCTCGCAATTGACTTGGGTCAAGGTGTCTGTCTGCGCGGGGGGCTATAACGGATATGTCGAATGGACGTTTCGGCAGGAGTACCCACATGGCGAACACATTGACGCGGAAAATTGTGAAGATCGACGAAACCCAATGCAACGGTTGCGGCCTGTGCATTCCGAACTGTGCCGAGGGCGCGATCCGGATCGTCGACGGGAAGGCCCGGCTCTTGGCGGACAAGCTTTGCGACGGCCTGGGCGCCTGCCTGGGGCACTGCCCGCAGGACGCGATCGTGATCGAGGAACGCCCTGCCGACGAGTTCAACGAACACGCGGTCGAGCAGCGTAGGCGCGAGCAGGTCGCGAAGGAGTTGCAGGTCGTAACCCCGGAACCGACAGACGCTAAGCCGCAAGCGGAAGAGAAACCCTGCGGATGTCCTGGCGCGAGGATGCGGATGTTGAACCCGGGTCCGCGCATCGGAGAAAACGGGGACAGACACCGATTTCAAACGACGAAATCGGAGTCAGTCCCCGTTTTTCCCGATGCGGCGCCGGTGTCGCGGCCTTCCATGCTCGGCCACTGGCCTGTGCAGTTGGCGCTGCTGCCTGCGGGCGGGCCGGTGTGGCAAGACGCCGACGTGCTGATCTGCGCCGACTGCGTGCCGTTCGCCTTCCCGGAATTCCACGAGATGCTTTTGACCGGCCCGGACGGCAACGGGCGGACCGTCGCCATTGCCTGCCCCAAGCTCGACGACATCGGGCAGCACACGGAAAAGCTCGCGGCGATCTTCGCGGGCAACAACATTCGCTCGATCACCGTCGCGCACATGGAGGTGCCCTGCTGCGGGGGCATCGTCCGCGCGGTGGCGGAGGCCCTGAAACAAGCGGGGCGGACGGACATCCCGGTGCTGGACGTGACCGTCGGGATCGATGGAACGATGAAAGACAGTAACCAGTAATCAGTAACCGGTAATCGGTAACGGCGAAGAAACGGCGACAACGAAGACAACGGCAAAGACGAAACCAAAGACAATGACCGACAGGCAACGGGCAATTCGGAAAGACGCGAGAATCCTGCGGCGGTTCACGGAACTGTACTGCCGTGAGCGGCACGCGAAATGGGGACAGGCACCGATTTCAAACAGCGAAATCGGAGCCAGTCCCCATTTCGCGGTTCAATCGTCAATTGTCAATCGTCAATCGTCAATTCTGTGTCCCGATTGCCGCCGGCTGCTTGCGTACTCCATCGGGCGGCGAAGGTTGTGCCCGCTGGATCCAAAACCGACCTGCGGTCAATGCAGGATTCACTGCTACGCCCAACCGTATCGCGACGAGATCCGCCAGGCCATGAGGATCGGCGCGAGGCACTATATCGCGCACGGCTGGCTGGACGCACTGATCGGACGACTGAAAACACTTCTAACCCCCAACAGGAAAGGGAAATCGAAATGACCATGTTCTGCTATCAATGTGAACAGACCGCCAAGGGAACCGGATGCACCGTTTCGGGCGTTTGCGGCAAGGACCCGCAAACCGCTACGCTTCAGGACCTGCTGCTGCAGGCGACCAAGGGCATCGCCGCGTATGCCCACCGCGCTCGGCAACTGGGCGCCAAGGATGCCGCCGTGGACCGCTTCGTGCTCGAGGCCCTCTTCAGCACCGTGACCAACGTCAACTTCGACCCCCAGCGGCTGGCCGGTCTGGTGAAGCAGGCGGGCGAGATCAAGGCCAAGGCGCGCGCCACGTACGAGCAGGCCGCGCGCAAGGCGGGGCGCACTGCCGAATCGCCGGCGGGCGCGGCGGCTTTCGTGGCCGAGCCGACCGTCGAAGGTATGCTCGCACAGGGTCAGGCCCTCGCGATCGATAAGCGGGTGGCCCAACAGGGCGCGGACCTGACCGGCCTGCAGGAACTGCTGACGTACGGCCTCAAGGGCATGGCCGCGTACGCCGATCACGCGATGATCCTGGGCAAGGAGAGCGACGAAGTCTACGCGTTCATCCACGAGGCCCTGGATTACCTCACGCGGGCCGATGGCGGGGCGGCCGAGGAACTGCTGGGCCTGAGCCTCCGCTGCGGCGAGATGAACCTCAAGGTGATGGCCTTGCTGGACGCCGCCAACACCGGCGCCTACGGCGACCCGGTGCCCACGCCCGTGCGTGTCACGCCGGTGGCGGGCAAGGCGATCGTGGTTTCCGGCCACGACCTCAAGGACCTCGAAGAGCTGCTCAAGCAGACGGCCGGCAAGGGCATCAACGTGTACACGCACGGTGAGATGCTGCCCGCGCACGGTTACCCCGGCCTCAAGAAATACCCGCACCTGGTGGGCAATTACGGCGGCGCCTGGCAGGACCAGGCCAAGGAATTCGACGCCTTCCCGGGCGCGATCCTGATGACGACCAACTGCATTCAGCGGCCTCGCGACAGCTACAAGAGCCGGCTCTTCACGTGCGGAGTGGTCGCCTGGCCGGGCGTGACGCACATCGCCGACCGCGACTTCACGCCGGTCATCCAGGCGGCCCTGGCGGGTGGAGCGTTCGCCGCCGACGAGCCCGAAAAGACCATCCTCACAGGCTTCGGCCTCGGCCAGTTC
>CAZYDC010000179.1:0-9310 GCA_964646065.1 uncultured Planctomycetaceae bacterium
CTCGGCAACTTCCAATGCTGCCACGGGCCACCGCCACTTCCGCCACCCCCGGAGAACCCGCTTGACCACTACAAACGGTTCGGCGTCACGGCGGACGAGCATGTTTCGGCGCTGGAATGGCTGTCAGACAATGACGAGACTTTCGCGAGCCTTGAAGATCGTCAGTGCGATCTTGACGAAATCGGCGACACGGTGGGCGCGGCGGTCATTCAGGAGCAGCTTGATCGCATCGTCGCCGACTACCTCGAAAGCGTCCGACGGTTCGAGCCCAAGACGCCGTTGCTGGATGCGACAAAAGCGACGGAAGCGACCGAAGCCCTTCCGGCGCAGTCACCGCCGCCCCTGAAATGGAACCAACTCGCACAAGGCCGCAAGGCGCTGCTGTCGGGGCTGGAAGCCCACCTGCGCGAAAATGGTTGGCCCTATGTGGCCGTTGACGAGGCGAAGAAGGCGATTTTCAGCGGTTCCAATATCGCCTCTTTCGACTTCCTGGTGTACAGCACCACCGGCCCTAACCTGCTGGTGCTGATCGTCACCCGCCGCCCGTCACCCGCCCAAGTCCAGCAGATGACCGAGTGGGAGAAGGTTTTCGGCAAGGACTTCGTGGCAGCATTCACGTTCCAAGCCGCTGGCCAGTGGCGGACGCTATCCCTCAAAGACCTCGCAACTCCGGACCCGCTGGCAACGGCGGGGTCGCTGGATGAGTACCTGAATCAACCGTTGTGACCGTTCGTTTCCCTCGTGTTTCCCCCCTCTATTTCCCTCACCCCAAACCCCAAGAAAGGCAGTGTGTACCTATGACCGCAACGATGACCGCAGCAATCGCAATCGCGCCCGAGACCCTTCAATCCATCCGCGCCCGCCGACAGGCCGGCGAACCCCTCAAAGCCCTGGCCCAGGAGACAGGGCTGTCCTGGCAGAAGTTGTGGGGCCTGATCGCCCCCGGCCCCGTCAAGCAGCGCGCGCCCGGCCCGCTCACGGAGCGATACCGCCCCCTGACCTTGGCCGACATCTGCGGCCAGGAGGGAGCCGTTGGCGTCCTATCCCGGTTCGCGCAGCATCCTTACTCCACCGCCTACCTGTTCGACGGCGAGACGGGCACAGGAAAAACGTCGGCTGCCCTGGCCCTGGCCAACGCTTTGGGCTGCGACTTGTCCAAGCAGGAGTTCGGCGGCGTCTATGTTATCGCCAGCGGCGAGCAATCCGCAGACTCCGTGCGTGAGACGTGCCGGATGATGTACAACGCGCCTTGGCATGGGAGCGGCTGGAAGGTGGTCGTGGTCAACGAGGCCGACCGCATGAGCAGCCCCGCCGAAACCGTCTGGCTGGACCGCCTGGAGGCGCTGCCGCCCAAGACGGTCGTGATCTTCACCACCAACTACCCCGGCAAGCTGTCGCAGCGGTTCGTGGACCGTTGCACACGGTTGACTTTCGTGTCAGACGCCGAAAAGCTCCGGGCCTCGGCCGTGGAGTTCGCGTCGGCGATCTGGAAGGCCGAGACAAGGTGCAAGCCCGACCCCGCGAAGATCCAGCAGATCGTCCAGTCGGTCGAAACCAACGGACAAATCAGTTTCCGCCGGCTCGTTCAAGCCTTGACAGTGGTGTTAGGATCGGAGAGTGGCCATGAATAACACGATCTACACCTTGGGCTACAGCGGCTGGAAGATCGAAGACGTGGAGGCGGTGGTGAAACGCCTCGACGCGATTCTGGTTGATGTCCGCATGGCCCCCCGCAGTCGGTCGGCGGTTTGGAATGGCGGTGCGCTTCACAATCGTTTAGGCGACCGCTACGTGTGGCTGAAACAATTCGGCAACCGCAATTACAAGGGCACGTTCGACCAGATCGAGATCGTGGATTTCCCCGCCGGTGAACGTCGTCTGCGGGAACTGACCGCATCTGGCAAGGCCGTCATTCTGCTATGCGGTTGCCCCGATGTGAACCAGTGCCATCGTAAGGTACTGGCCGAATGGCTTGCCCAAGCGTGGAAGTCGGAGATCGTCCACTTGACACGCCCCGAAAATGGAATCATCCCGCCGCGGGCGGGTCAGCCGATGCTGTTCTGACCGTCGCATCCGCGCCGCCGATGTTCGGGCATATCCGGCCACCAGCCGGAAGGACGTGGCTCACGGCCACGGCGTCGCTGTGAATGGGTCCCCACGATGGCAGTGCATATCATCGTAAATCGGGCTATTTCCGCCTCTGTCGCAACATCATCAAACCGCCAAAGGCCTACAGCGACGGCGTGACGGGTTCGGGGATGACCAAGAGGCTGGCTGGCCCAATCCTTGTTGCCCTACCGACAGGCGGGGCGTTATACTGCCCCGGTACAAGAGACCTTTCAGGAGAACCTACAGGACCAAGAACGCGCTTGTTTTGACAATCTGATCGAAGACGAGTAATCGGCTTCATAGTGTCCATCAAGGAATCTGGCAGATTCACAAAGGTATGGAAACACCGAAGCCGGTCTCGCTCCGTTATGGAGCGAGCGCCGGCGTTCGTTTCCATACCAGGCTGCCAGAGCCTCTTGATGGAGCGGGCGTTCGGTTAGCTCGCTCCTGTTCTGTTTAGACACTTCGTAGGGCAACCACTGCCACCGTGAACCACGCCTTCGATCTTCTTCGGCTACCGGAAGGAAGAAGGCAGGACCGTGGTAACGGACATACAGACCATCAACGAAGTCGATTTCTGTGCGCAGATAGCGTCCGCCGCCAGTGCGCTTGTTGGCCAGAATCCAACCGTCTACCCGTTCAATGAAGTGCGCATTGAAGGCTACGGCACAGGCCGGAACCGGGTCAAACGAAAGGATATTTGCTTTTTCGGCCGCAACAACAAGCTAGTCCTGTGCGGTGAAGTGAAGATGCCAGGCACGCTGGAAGGCCGTTCCCCGGACAACGAGAAGTTGCTTGAAGACGCCGAGGCCAAGGCGAGCGAGGCCGGCGTCCAGTTCTTCTTCACCTGGAACGTCAACACCTTCGTCTTGTGGGATCGCAGCCTGTGGGACCGGCCGCTGTTGGAGCGTCGCCTGAATGTATGGCCGTTGGCCCGCTTCCTGCCAGATCGCCATGCCGTCGCCCGCGAAGAAAACTTGGCTTTCATCAAGACGCATTTTCTGCCCGACCTGCTGCATGACTTGGCCGACATCATTTCCGGCCGCCGTCGTGACTGGTTTTTGCCTCAGGACGACATTTTTATCAAGTTGCTTGAAAGTCATCTGGATTGGCCCGCGAAGCAGACCAGCGCCTATATCCTGGAACGCGCTGACAAAAACAAGCCCTTTGACCTTCGCGTTCAGCAATGGATGGCAGGGCAGGACTGGTCGATTATTCACGAGCAGCATGAGGAATGGGCTAAGCTCGTAGACAACATGGCCAAAACGCTGGCTTATGTCTGGGCCAATCGGCTGATTTTCTACAAAGCTCTGCGATTCCGGTTTCCCGATTTGCCGCGTCTGGAGTTGAAGAAGTCCGTCAAGACACCTGACCTGGCGTTGGCCGCATTCAACGGGTTCTTTCAGAAGGCGGTGGAACGGAGCGGCGACTATGAGTCACTGCTAATGCCCGACGCGCGGGACTGGGCGACGGAGCTTGTGTTCTATCCACCCTTCGCCCTTGACGCCTGGCGCGGGTTATTGAACAGCATTGAATCGGTGGACTTCCGCGAAGTGTCGTCCGACGTGGTAGGCAAGATTTTCCAAAAGCTAATTGGGCCGACGGAGCGTCACCGTTACGGCCAGCATTTCACCGGCGATGATCCGGTGGACCTTATCAACGTCTTCTGTATCCGAAGTGCGGCGGACGTGGTCCTTGACCCCGCCTGCGGATCGGCGAGTTTCCTGGTCCGGGCCTACTACCGCAAGCGACACATGGACGCCACGCGATCCCACCTGGACCTGATCGGCGAGCTTTTCGGCTGCGATATCGCCCTGTATCCCGCGCACCTGGCCACCTTGAACCTTGCGGCCCGTGAGATCAACGACGAGGCGAACTATCCTCGTATTGCCCGCCGTAACTTCTTCGACTTTGCCCAGGGGCAACCATTCTGTAAGATTCCCGACGTTAGCAGGCCAACAGAGCAAGTGCCCATCCCATTACCGCCCCTGGACGCCGTCGTCGGCAACCCGCCTTACGTCCGGCAAGAGAAGGTCGAAAAGAGAGACAAGGCCCGTTTTGGCAAGATTGCAAGCGACGCATGGCCCGGCCTGCGACTGACCGGGCGAGCCGATCTTCATTGTTATTTCTGGCCGGCGGCAGCGAGGCTGTTGAAGCCCGATGGCTATTTCGGCTTCTTGACAAGCTCATCGTGGATGGATGTCGAGTACGGTTTTGCCCTGCAAGGCTGGATGCTTCGCCATTTCCGCATCCTGGCGGTAATGGAGAGCGCGGCCGAACCGTGGTTTGAGGATGCCCGCGTCAAGACATGCGTTGCTATCCTTCAGCGATGTGACGATGAACCGATCCGGATGGCCAACCACGTCCGCTTTGTGCGATTCTCGCGTAAGCTTGCGGAAATCATCGGCGTAACCCCGACGCCGGATAATGAAGGTGCCCGGCAAGCCGCTATTGAGGCCCTTCGTCAGCGAATCCTAGACGCCGACGCGGATCGCCAAGACGCAGATTTGCGGATTATCGTCAAGACGCAGCGAGACCTTTGGACCGACGGGGTTCGGGCCGGTGCGATTCTCAGCGATACCGCGATTGTGGAAAGCCCGGATGAAGAGGACGACGACACGGCCGATGAAGCATTCCCAGCGGCAGGTCCGTTCACGGCGAGCATGTTAGGCCATGAGTCGGAACCCTACCGCGCCGGCAAGTGGGGGCGGTACGTTCGCGCCCCGGACTTCTACTTCGATATCATGCGGCGGTTCAGGAGCCGGTTTGTCGCGCTGGGCGAGATTGCCGATATCCGTTTCGGGGTCAAGACGGGCTGCGACAAATTCTTCATGCCCAAAGACATCACCGTGGGAATGCTGGCTACGTATAAGGGCGCCCGCACCTTCCGCGAGCATTGCGGCGGTGCGCCACGGGAGGATGTCGAGTCGGGCAAGTTGCGAATCATCGAGGCCGGTGACGGTAGCGTCCATCCTGTCGAGGCAAGATACCTGGCCCCGGAAGTCCATAGCTTGATGAAGGTGCATCGGCCCGTTATCCGAGCAGCCGACCTTGACCGTGTTGTCCTTCTGGTCTGCGAGCCGATGGACAAGCTCAAGGAAAAATCACACTGGGTCTGGCGATATTTACGCTATGGCATGACTGCGGACTTTGCATCGGCCAAATCCGAGGGCAAACCCGTACATGAGCGGTCTACCTGCGAAGCCCGCGATCCTTGGTACGACTTGACAGGGCTGGTGCGACCGGGGATTGCGTTTTGGCCGATGGCCCAGCAATACCGACATATCATCGCAGCCAATCCAGAACGGCTCATCTGCAATCACAACCTGTTTGATGTGGCCCCAGGGAAGTTGTCGGAGTTGGAGGCCGAGGCGCTCGTTGGGGTGCTGAACTCAACGCTTGTCGGCCTGTTCAAGACGTTCTATGGCCGATACGCCGGGACCGAAGGCAACCTCAAGACCGAAGTTGTTGACGTGAACCTGCTGGAAGTGCCCGACCCGCGCGGTGTACCGGCTGGCGTTGCCAAACGCATGGCCAACGCCCTGGAGCGCATGGGCCGGCGCGACGTGGGCCGGTTAGTCGAAGAGCAGTTGATGGACTGCCACACCCCAGACCGCGCCAGGAAGCTGGCGGCCGGGCCACCGGTGCTGTCAAACGAGCTACAGCAATCCGACCGCCGCGATCTTGACGATGCCGTCTTTGAGTTGCTTGGGGTTCCGGCCCCGACAGAACGTGACGAATTGATCGAGCGGCTGTACGAGGCGACGGCCCGGCACTTCCGCGATATTCGCGTGATCGAAATCGACAAGATGGAACAGCGGAGCAAGTCAGACAATAAGCGGTTCAGCGCTCACGATCTAGCGGCGGACATTTGGGATGCGGCCGAATTGGAAGACGCTGCACCCTTGGCCGAATGGATTGGGCAGCGGCCCGAATCGGATGCGGCATTTATCGTCCCGGAAGACCGACCGGCAAGGCTTTCCGATAACCCGATGTTTGCGCCGAACGCCGTTTACTTCGGCAAGAAGAATCAGTCCCACATGGAATGCGCTTCTCGCGGGCAAGCCGAGTTAGTGGTCCGGCTGGCGAACCTTGGCATTGCGGGTGAAATAAAGTTGCCGGCTGGCCTGGAACCGTGCTTCAAGCTCCTTAGCCTTGTGGAAACTCGCCTGGAAAAAGCTGCATCGCTTTTTCGGGCATTGGCAGAGAGCCGGACGAGCGACGAGCGGGTCCGTGATCAGCTTATGGAAGTGCTGGCACGGTGGTTTGTGCTGGGGCGCGACGGGGCAAAGCCCGCCCCGCTGCCGGAAGCGAGCGAACCGGACGCAGGGACGGAAACTGAAGCGTGACGGAAGGCTTACACGTCGCCCGCAGTTGACACCCCAGGTATAATCCACTTTAGAATCACCGGGAAGCTCGCCGACGGGCGGGCAAGCAGCTTGGGCTGCGAACGTGCTGACCTACCTTCGCACTTCGCAGCCCAGGCCGACCCGGATAAGGAAGGTAGGAAATGGCCGATTCACCCGATACGCCGGAACTCGCTGTTGCGGAACTGCTGCGCCGGATTCCTGAGACCTGGCAGACATACCGCCCCGACGATCTGACCCAAACGCAATCGCAGGCGTTTTCTCTGCTAATCGGGGCCGGGATGGTGGAACACCGGGGGCACGGGCGGTTGCGGATGTTGAATCATCCGGTGATGGTCGAATGCACCTACACGGCAACGGGCGAGTCTGGGTTGGCCGAAGCCTTTGAAAAAGTTTGCGCAGCGATGTGGACTGACTGGCAGGAGGCCTACAACAAGTGGAAGCAAGGCGACGGAGGCGACGTTTCGCCCTTCCATGTCGAGCAACTGGAACCATTTGAATGGCGGTTGACCGATCAAGGTATTCTGGCACGCAAAGATGCGGCGGGCGGGGAGCAAGACGTTTTTGATTTTGTACTGAAGCGAGGCTTCTTTGGCGGCCAACCCCGCCAGATGCCTGACGGTCGAATCATGCTACAACGCAATCCGGTACACGGCACGGGGTCGCTGATACGCATGGAAAGGTTGAATGTTGATGCCGCCGTGACGGGCACGGTGAACGTCGGCAACTGGGCCGAAGGCGCCGATGCCTTCGCCAAGGCCTTCGGGGGGATGCCGGCCAAGACCGCGCCGAGCGGCGGTGCCGTCGCCCAGGGCGGGAACCTCCCGGTCGAGCCTCCTGAAGTCAAGATCCAACCGTCGCCCAAGGTCAAGCCCGCCGCCGATAGCGACATTGACAGGCAAATGGCCAGCAAGCGAAAAACGATGAAGTGGCTGGCGGAGGCAATGACGCTGGTGCAACAAAAGCCCGACCTGTCAAACGCGGCCATAGCGCGCGCCGTTGGCGTACACCCGTCAAGATTGAGCCGAAACACCGTGTACAAGAGTGCCGCGAAGATGGCAAGACAGCGCCCAGCGCCGCCCAGGGGGACCAAGGGCAAAGACGGCACAATTGAGGCCGAGGACGAATAGGCGGAAACCTCCGAAAACGGGTAACGCAACACGCAACGCAACGTCTTTTATGTGAAATGCCTTGATTTAAGGGGTTTTCTCACTTCGCAACGCAACGCTTCCGCAACGCATAGCTGATTCTACGGATAAGACATACGAGGAATCGGCTATGACAACAAAGAAGCGGAATATTGACGCGGCGGCATGGCTGGCGGTCCTGCTGGACGCCAATAACAAAGGGGACGCCCGGCGCGCAGACAGGGCACGGCGGGAACTGGCGCGGATCGGCGTAAAGGTGGAGGTTGAGCAGAAGGGAGAAGGGGCATCCCATGACTGACACTCCCTCAATCTCGGAGGCATCGTGAGCATCCAGGAATACAAATCGGAGCCTTGCCCCATCTGTGGTCACAAAGGGGGCTGGTGCGGCCGGACGGAGGATGGTCTGGTCCTCTGCAAGCGCCCGCCGGCGCCGCCGGAAGTGGTCGGCTACACCTACAAGGGCATGGCCAAGGACGGCATAACGGCCATGTACGTCGAGGCTGGCAGGGAATACAAGCTGGCCGGTGGCCCGCCGCCCATGCGCCGCAACCACGAAGACCGCCCTTCGGTGGCGCCCGCCGTCTTGGAGATGACCCTCGCCGCCGCCGTCGCGGCGCTGACGCCAGAAAAACGATCCGCCTTGGCCACCGAGTTGGGCCTTCCCGAAAATGTTCTGTCGGAACTGCCCATCGGTTGGAGCGAAACCGCTCAGCACCATGCTGATCATGGTGTCACCGGCGCGTGGGTATTCCCCGAATATGACGGCCAGGGGCGATTGGTTGGCGTAACGTACCGTTTCCCGCGGGCCGGAGTGGAAGGCCGGGTGGACGCCGACGGCAACCCCCTGGGCAACAAGTCGGCGCCGGCCGGATACAGGCGCGGCCTGACGCGGCCTGTCGGCTGGAAGGAAATGGCCGACCCGATTCTGATCCCGGAAGGCCCAAGTGACGTGCTGGCTGGCCTGGCGGTGGGTTTGAGCGCCATCGGTAGGCCGTCCAACTCCGGCGGCGTTGAGTTCATAGCTCAGTTCTGCCAGCACCGCCCGGTGATCGTCCTGGCCGAGAACGACCGAAAACCCGATGGCCGCTGGCCTGGCAAGGAAGGCGCCGAAGCTGTTGCCCGCCGACTGGAGGCTGTCTGGGGTCGGTCTGTGCATGTGGCTTTCCCGCCGGATGGAATCAAAGACCTGCGCGACTGGGTTCACCAACTCGTACCTGATTGGCAGAATGTGGACATCGCGGCCGTCCGTCAGGCAGTCCTAGACGCGATCAAAGCGCCCGACCTACTCCTGCTGGCGCGGCCATGCGATACGCGAGGCCGGGCGGAGGTGAAGGTCTTCCGCCGGGATGATGGTGTTGAGGCCGCGCCGATCCACTCCGACAGGCTGCACATAGAAGAAGCGGCGGCCCGCAGGCGGTTCGTTAAGGCCGTGGTCAAGGTGGCGCCCACGGCGGAGGCGGATGATCTCCATCGCCGCCTGCTGTCGCTGAAGGTGCCGGCCGGCGCCATTCGCCAATCCACTCCCGCGCTGTCGTCCCCCACGCAATCCGTCAAAGGGTTCGACCATGCGCCGGCGGACACCCCAGCGGCCGACGCATTCCCGTCTTCGCCCGGCCAGTTGCCCGAGGTATTCCTGCCCGGCGGTTCCACAACGATCCTGTCCGTTGGCCAACGCCTGGGGCGGCT
>CAZYDC010000180.1:0-9278 GCA_964646065.1 uncultured Planctomycetaceae bacterium
AATAATGAAGTGCATAGTCGGAATCCCAGATCCTTACTTCCGCATTCGCCGTTCGATTGTTCGAATGTTCGTCGGTTCGCTGTTTCCGGGATTCGTCATTTGCCTTTCCACTCGCACGTGGTAATAATGACCGCTTAAACCCTAAATAAAGGAGCAAACCATGCTGGCAGGCCATCCCTTCGGCGCGTGTCTTCCGACGTTTTCCAGTTGCGCGGACCGTTATTGCCTTTCCGGGTACGGCGGGGGTGGTAAGACGATGGAG
Organism: uncultured Planctomycetaceae bacterium; assembly: GCA_964646065.1. GTDB lineage: Bacteria > Planctomycetota > Phycisphaerae > SM23-33 > SM23-33 > CAZYDC01. The sequence goes on from CAZYDC010000180.1 coordinate 263, forward strand.
GAAATGCTCGACCTGGCCAAGAAGGTCGAGGGTCTCGACGGCCTGGAAATTGTGGGCAATTGGCACGTCAATGACCAGATCGTGGACAAGGTCGGCAAGATGTTCAAGGATCGCGGGCTCAAGGTCTGCATGGTGACGCCGGACCTCTGGACTCAGGCCAAGTGGGGGCGCGGGTCGTTCGCCGCGCCCGACGCCGCCACGCGCAAGGCCGGTATCGCCGAGATCAAGAAATCCATGGACTGGGCGGCCCAGCTCGACTGCCCGTACATCGACGTCTGGCCGGGACAGGACGGTTTCGACTACCCGTTCCAGGCCGACTACATCGAGGCCGATAAGTGGATCAAGGACGCGCTGGTCGAGTGCGCCGCCCATCAGCCCAAGGTTCGCCTGCTGGTGGAGTACAAGCCCAAGGAACCGCGCACGCACTGCTTCGTGTCCACGGTAGGCCGCCTGCTGCTGCTCATCAAGGACCTGCCCAACGTCGGCGGGCTGATCGACTGGGGCCACGCGCTGCAAAGCGGAGAGAACATCGCCGAATCCGCGGCCCTGATGCACGCCTACGGCAAGCTGGATTATATCCACCTCAACGACAACTACCGCTCGTGGGACGACGACATGATGGTCGGCGCGATCCACCTGGTGGAGTACCTGGAACTGGCTTACTGGCTCAAGCGGATCAACTACAAGGGCTACCTGACGCTGGACATCTTCCCCTATCGCGAGCAGGACAAGGTCGCCGTCGCCATGCAGTGCAAGCGATGGATGGAAGCCTTCTTCCGCGCGGTGGACCGCGTGGGCATGGACGCCTTCGCCCAGGCCATCGCCAAAGGCGACGCCACCGCGACCAGCGAACTTATCCGCAAGGCGATCAATATATAAGAAGGCAATAGGCAACAGGCACAAGGCAAGAGACAGAAAATCGGTGTCTGCCCCCGATTTTCTGCGGCAGTTTCCGACCGCATGTACTACGCCTCAACGCAGGACCAAGCCAAAGCCTCGGACAAGGGCCGCCGCGTGCTGGAAAGCTGGCAATACATACCGCCGAGCATGACACAAGAATCGCACCTGGGCGAGCCCCTGGGCCCGATGACGCTGACCTTCACGGGCGTCCTGACGCAGAAGTGACATAGATGTCGGTACACGCCAAACAGCAAGCTCAAACCCGACATCGTCTCGCGCCCCGCGTTTCCCTTGGACTCGACGCTCTCTTTTGCAAAACCTGGGGCGTGCAGCGTCACGTTAATCAGAGCTTGCTGTTTGGCGGCGCTTTGTGCGTGGAAGGAAAAGTAGAATGTCCCCTTTTCATCCGAAATCCGGCCATCTTGGCCGCCAGGTTTCCCAAAACTTCGTTTTGGAGAAATGGGCGAAACCGTAATAGAGGATGATCGAACTGAGGGCGTAGTTCAGCGTGGTGGACCAGGCGGCGGCGGAGGTTTGCTCGGCCGGCCAGGCCGCGAGCATGGCCAGCATGGCGGCGACGTTGACTAACATTCCGGCCAGGATCGCGGCGGAGGCGAATCCGGGGCGGTCGGTCAGCGTCAGGTATGAGGCGAAGGATTTTGTTGCACACCGGACGGCGACGCCGGCGGCGAGAATTTGCAGGGGTACGGCTGCCAGCAGGAAGTCCGGCTTGAACAGGAACAGCGTGAGGAGCAGCGGTTTGGCGAGTACGGCCATCAGCAGCAGGGTCGCCCCGCAGACCACGGCCGAGACTCGCGCGGATTGGGCGATCAGGTCTTTTCGGCCGCTGTCGCTGACGGCGATGCGGGGGACCAGGGCGGTGTGAAGCGTCTCGGGGACGATGAGCACGTAATGGGTCAGCGCGGCGGCGACGGAAAAGTAGCCGACTTCCTTTTCGCCGGCGTACACGGCCAGCAGGACCGTGCCGATCTGGAGGTTCATCTGGTTGCTGACCGTGACGACGTAGTAGCGCAGGCCGTACGAGAGCATCTCGCGGAGTTTGCCCAGCGACGGCGCGACCAGGCGCATGTCGTGCTTGCGGGCCAGCACCAGCATCACCAGCGCGATAATAATAAGGTTGGTCAGGATCACGGCCAGCATGGCACCCGACACGCCCAGCGGCGCCAGCCAGATCAGCGCGGCGTACAAGGCCAGTTGCAGCACGGCCTGGACGAACGAGATCAGGCCGAACCATGTGAAGTCCCCCAAGGCCGGCAGCAGCAGGATCAGCGTGGCCGACAAACTGCCGACGGGCACCAGGATCATGGCCAGGTAGAAATCGCGCGCGTCGGCATTGGCGAAGAACTTGGCCAGCCAATGCGGCATGTACTGGGGCGGTAATCGAAACAGCGCGAACCCGGCGACCATGCCGGCCAAGCTGCCCAGCAAAACGTAGACCCAGGTGTTGGCGACGCCCTCGGAAATGGAATGCTTCTTGGAGGCGACGTGGTAGATGGAACTGGCTCCGCCGCCGATGACGAACAGCAGGCTCAGGATCGTATAGAACGTGATGCAGACCGTGAAGGACCCGCGCCCGGCAGCGCCGAGGCAGAGGCCTTGCATCGACAATCCGGCCAGGCCAAAGAGCAAAGTCAGAACCTTGCTGGCGCCGGTGATTCCAACGTCGCGAATTCCTGAACGCATGGGCGGCATTGTAGCAAAGAAACAGCGAACCGACGAATGTCGAACAATCGAACCGAGAAGGCAGAAGGACAGAGTGGCCACCCATAGCCGATGGCGTGATCCACGTTCCAGGAAAATTGCAAAGGCGGGGCGGGAAGATTACGATGAAGATTACGACGCGGTGCTGCACTGCGTCGGAAGGCAGGTTTTCATGGCAGATGGCGACGCGGCCGCCCCGAGCGGGCAGGCCGGGACAATCTTGCGAGTGGTGGTCTCGGCGGAGCGGATCCATCGGCGCGTGGACGAGTTGGCCGCGAGCATCGCCCAGTGCTACCAGGGCAGGGAACTGGTGATCCTGGGGGTGATGACCGGGGCGCTGGTGTTTCTGGCCGACCTGATCCGCCGCCTGCCGATCAACCTGCGCCTGTCGCTGATTTCCGCCAGTTCTTACGACGGCCCGACGATCTGTTCCAACGGCATCAAGTCCATCGGCGAGGTCTCGGACATGATCGAAGGGCGGGACGTGCTGATCGTCGATGACATCCTCGATTCGGGACACACGATGCGGGCGCTGATTGAGCAGGTCCGCCGCAAAGACCCCAAGAGCGTGCGGACGTGCGTGCTGCTTCGCAAGGTGCGGCCGAGCGTCGATCAGCCGGCGGTGGATTTCCTGGGGTTCGAGATCGCGGACGAATTCGTCGTCGGCTACGGACTGGACTTCGACAATCTGTATCGCAACCTGCCGGACCTGAACGCCCTGCCCTGCCCCGGCCGACCGGAGGGCGCATGAGCGACAAGAAACAACATTCACCGCGGAGGTCGCAGAGAACGCAGAGAGAAAAAAACGAAAAACAGGTTATTTCATCTTCTCTCTGCGTTCTTCGCGACCTCTGCGGTGGACTCTTTTTTGGGGCGGATTCCAAGACCATGCCCATGAGCGCCGAGGATGCCGCGCCCGCGGCGGCGCCGCCGGCGGCGATCGTGCCGGACAAACTGCTGGACGCCGGAGAGGTGGTTATTCTGGCGATCAAGCCGAGCTTCTGGTTCGTGCTCCTGAATTCGTTTCCGGCCCTGGCCGCGACGGCGGGCGTGGCGCTGCTGGCCAGGTATGTGTTCGCGAAATTGGGCGTCGAGTGGATGACTCCCAAGGTGGTCCTGACGATCTGCGCGGTCATCGCGCTGGCCAAGGTGCTGGCCTCCTGCATCCAGTGGGCCGGTCGGCTGTACATCCTGACCAACGTGCGGATCATGCGGGTCCGCGGGGTGTTGCGGGCCGATGTGTTTCAATGCCCGCTCAAGCAGATCGCCGCAACCCACCTGGCGGCCTCGCTGCCCGAAAAGGTGTTTGCCGTGGGGAGCCTGTGGTTCGAGGTCAAGGACAGCACGACCCAGGAGACGGCCTGGCTGCACATCGCCCAGCCGAACGAAATACGCGAGATCGTCCGCGAGGCAATCCGCCGGGCGGGCGGATAGAAATGTGACGCAGGCGTCTCGCCTGCGTGTGTCGCGGACATCCTGTCCGCGTCTGGGAAGTCCGCATCAGACGCGGGCGGGACGCCCGCGACACACGCGGACAAGATGTCCGCGACACACGAGGGCGAGACGCCCTCGTCACACATCAGAACTTCGCGCAGATGTCCGCCACTTGCGGGTCCACCAGCCGCTGGTAATCGTCGAAGCTCATTCGGATGGTCCGCCGATGCGTGCCCGCCTGGAAGACGATTTCGGTGTCCTCGGCCAGGCACTCGTCCACCAGGGTCGGCAGGTTGTAGAGGTTTCCGAAAGGCGGTTCGGCCCCGACCTCGGTGTCCGGGAAGAGTTTGGCCAGGTCGGCCTCGTCGGCCAGGAAGACCTGGTCGGCCTTGAGGGCATCGCTGACCTTCTCCATGTCCAGCTTCAGGGACGCCGGCAAGACGCACAGCACGTACCGGTCGTCCGCCCGCACCAGGACGGTCTTGGCCAGCAGGTATCCGCTGATGTGCTCCTCGGCGGCGACTTCCTGTGCGGTGTAGGCTGGAGCGTGCTCGTGGGCTTCAAAGGTTATCAATTCTTTTTGCAGGTATTCTTGAATTTTCATGGCGCCACCTCGTAGGGGGAACGTTCCTATTTCATTGTAAGAAGGCCGGGGGCATGGCGCAGGGCGGGCTAAAAAATAGGTGTTTTACTGAGTTTTCGGTGGCACCCCCAAGTCCGCTTGGGGGTGTCTGGAAAGGTGCGTACAACCCGGACACCCCCAAGCGGACTTGGGGGTGCCACAAAGAAAGAAGAACGCGGCCGGGATGGCCGCGTTCTTCTTGATCTTGAATTTGCAATCGGCGATTACTTCTTGGCCTTCTTCGCCGTCCGGAAGATGCTGCCCGGGGCGCCGTGGCGGATGGCGGCCTGTGCGGCGGCCAGGCGGGCGACCGGCACGCGGTAGGGCGAGCAGGAAACGTAGTCCAGCCCGAGCATGTGGCAGAACTCGACGCTCATCGGGTCGCCGCCGTGTTCACCGCAGATGCCCAGCTTGATGCCCTTGCGGGTCGCGCGGCCTTTGGTGACGGCGATCTTCATCAACTCGCCCACGCCGACGCGGTCGAGCGTCTGGAACGGATCGTAGTCGTAGATTCCCATTTCGACATAGCGGCCGAGGAACGTGCCCGCGTCGTCGCGGGAGAATCCGCAGCCCATCTGCGTCAGGTCGTTGGTGCCGAAGCTGAAGAATTCGGCTTCGACGGCCACTTCGTCGGCGGTCAGGGCGCCGCGGGGCACCTCGATCATCGTGCCGATCTGGTACTCGAACGGCAGCTTCTTGACCTTCTTCTCGGCCATGACCTTGGCCAGGGTGTCCAGGACGATCTTCTTCTGGTTGGCCAGTTCGCGGACGTTGCCCACCAGCGGGATCATGATCTCGGGATGGCAGCCCTTGACCTCGAAGGCGGCCTCGAAGACCGCTCGGGCCTGCATGGCCGTGATCTCGGGGAAGACGATTCCCAGTCGGCAGCCTCGGAGGCCCAGCATGGGGTTGAACTCGTGGAGGCTCTCGACCTTGGCCTTGATTTTCTCCAGGGGAACGCCCATGGCGGTGGCCATTTCCTGCTGACCGGCGGTGTCGTGGGGCACGAACTCGTGGAGCGGCGGGTCGAGGAAGCGGATGATCGCCGGTCGGCCTTCGAGGGCCTTGAAGATTCCGACGAAGTCCTCTCGCTGGAGGGGCAGGAGTTTTTCAAGGGCCTTCTCGCGGCCGGCGGTATCTTCGGCCAGGATCATTTCGCGCATCGGGACGATTCGTTCGCCCTCGAAGAACATGTGTTCGGTTCGGGTCAAGCCGATGCCCTCGGCCCCGAACCGCACGGCCACCGCGGCGTCGTGCGGGGTGTCGGCGTTGGTTCGCACGCCGATGAGGCGGTACTTGTCGGCCAGCTTCATGATCACGCCGAAGGCGCCCGTCAGGGCGGCGTCCACCGTCGCGACCTTGCCCGAATACACGCACCCGGTCGAGCCGTTCAGGCTGATCCAGTCGCCCTCATTCAGCGCATGTCCGTCGGCGGTGAGCGTCTTGGCCGCGTAGTTGATCTGGATGGCGGAGCAACCGGCGACGCAGCACTTGCCCATGCCTCGGGCGACGACGGCTGCGTGACTGGTCATTCCGCCTCGGGCGGTCAGAATGCCCTTGGCCACGTTCATTCCACCGATGTCCTCGGGGCTGGTCTCGATGCGGACCAGGATGACCTGCTTGCCATCGGCCGCCCACTTCTCGGCGTCGTCGGCGTTGAAGACGATCTGCCCGGTGGCAGCGCCCGGACTTGCCTGGAGACCCTTGGCCAGCACCTTGGCGGCCTTCTCGGCCTTGGGGTCGAACGTCGGGTGCAGCAGTTGGTCCAGACTCTTTGGCTCGACGCGGAGCAGGGCTTCCTTCTCGGTGATCGTGCCTTCCTTGACCAGGTCCACGGCGACCTTGACGGCGGCCGGGGCGGTGCGCTTGCCGTTGCGCGTCTGGAGCATGTAGAGCACACCCTTCTCGATGGTGAACTCCATGTCCTGCATGTCGCGATAGTGCTTTTCGAGCTTGGAGCGGATGGCGACCAGTTCCTTGTAGGACTTTTTGTCCACGGCAGCCAGTTGGTCGATGGGCTGCGGGGTGCGGATGCCGGCGACCACGTCCTCGCCCTGGGCGTTCATGAGGTACTCGCCGTAGAACTTGTTCTCTCCGGTCGAGGGGTTGCGGGTGAAGCAGACGCCGGTGCCGCTGTCGTCGCCCATGTTTCCGAAGACCATGGTTTGGACGTTGACGGCCGTGCCCAAGAGGCCGCGAATGTCGTTCAGTTGGCGATACTTGATCGCGCGGGGGTTGTTCCAGGAGCCGAACACCGCGTCCACGGCGGCGTTGAGCTGCTCGCGGGCGTCGGTGGGGAAGGCCTGTCCGCCCTTGGCGTACACTTCCTTGTACGCGGCGACGACGTCCTTGAGGCCGGCGACGGTCAGGTCGGTGTCCTGCTTGGCGCCGTGACGGTCCTTGACGCCTTGGAGCGCGTGCTCGAAGTCGTGGTGTTCCAAGCCCAGGACCACGTCGCCGAACATCTGCATGAAGCGGCGATACGCGTCCCAGCCGAACCGCTCGTTGCCGGTCAGCGCGATCAGGGACTGGAGGGTCTCGTCATTGAGGCCCAGGTTCAGCACGGTGTCCATCATGCCGGGCATCGAGGCGGCCGCACCGGACCGAACCGACACCAGCAGCGGGTTGGCGCCGTGGCCGAAGGTCTTTCCGGTGAGCTTCTCGAGCCGCTGGATGTTGGCGGTCACTTCGGCCGCCAGGGCGGGCGGGTACTTGCGGCCGAGCTTGTAGAACAGGTCGCAAACCTCGGTGGTGATGGTGAAGCCCGGGGGCACGGGCAGGCCCAGGCTGGACATGTCCGCCAGGTTGGCGCCCTTGCCGCCCAACAGGGCCTTCATGGATGCTTTGCCTTCGGCCTTGCCGCCGCCGAAGAAGTACACAAACTTGGATTTCTTTGCCATAGCGCATTTTCTCCGAATAAGGTTGACTCAAAACGGGCTGGTGCCCGGGGAAAAACGGATTGGAGAGTTTATGAATAATGGTAGCAGGTGTCAATCAGTTTCGGCGGGAGTTTTCGCGGCGTTTTTCGTTTAGCCCCCGACCCGAAGGGGAGGGCGAAGAAGCGCCCAAGAAGAACGCAGCAAAGCATTGATCGCGGCGGATCGCCGTGATGAACACAAGATATCGGGCCAATGAATGAGCCTGGCGGTTGTTCTCCGCGGTGAATGCCGTTTCTTCGCCGTTTTTCGTTTCATTCGCGGCCGCCTTGGGGTAAAAGAGCCTTCCAACGAGGTCAACCATGAATCTGAATCCGAATATCGAGCAGGCCAAGAAGAATCATCTGGCGTGGTGGAACCGCAAGGGGCTGGTGCTGAGCGTCAAATCGCCCAAGCGAAACGCCCACCCCAAAGACGTGGTGGGCGTTCCCACCGACGTCGCGGCGCGATGGACCGACATCCGCCTGCGCTGCGAAGGCGCCGAGTACGACATGGCCAAGACCGCGTATTTCGCCGACGCGCTGCCGATGCTGTGTACCACGTTCGGCCCGGGCAGCCTGGCCGAGATGCTCGGGGCCAAACCGGTCTACGAACCCTCCACCGTCTGGTACGAGCCCAACATCGCCGACCCGGACGCGTGCAAGCCCATCCGCTTCGACCCGCGCAACAACGCCTCGCTCGACCTGCACATGCGATTCGTCGACGAGGCCATGCGCCGCAGCGGCGGCCGATACATGGTCGCCATGTCCGACCTGATCGAGAACCTCGACACGCTGGCCTCGCTGCGCGGAAGCGAACCGCTGCTGACGGACCTGATCGAGCGCCCGCAATGGGTCCACCAGCGCCAGGAGGAAATCCTCCAGGCCTTCTTCGAGGTCTTCGAGCTGTTCTACCAGAAGACCAAGGACGACCAGGGCGGCAGCGCGTTCATCTTCGACATCTGGGGTCCGGGCAAGACCTGCAAGGTGCAGTGCGATTTCTCGTGCATGATCTCGGCGGCGATGTTCCGCGAGTTTGTCGTGCCGTACCTGTCCCGCCAATGCGACTGGCTGGATTATTCGATGCATCACCTCGACGGCGAGACGGCGCTGCAACATCTCGACGCGCTGCTGTCGATCGAGTCGCTGGATGCCATCGAGTGGACCCCGATGGGCGCCGCGGGGCAGAGCAACGTCAGCCACACCGGCGGACATCCGCAGTGGTACGACCTGTACCGCCGCATCAAGTCCGGCGGCAAGAGCGTTCAGGCGGTCGGCGTCAAGCTCGAGGAAGTCGTCCCGCTGCTGGAGGCCGTGGGCCCGGAGGGGATGTACATCATGACGAATGCCCCCGACGAAGACGCGGCCCAGAAGCTTGTCGAGCAGGTCCGGCAGTTCCGGTAAGAAATCGGAAACGGCAAACC
>CAZYDC010000181.1:0-9275 GCA_964646065.1 uncultured Planctomycetaceae bacterium
CAGGCGGGAACACTGACAAACCTCAGAAAAAACGCGATGAAACCGGGTCCAGAATATATAAAAGTCTGTTAATAAGCTACTTATGAATTGCAGAGCGGGTTCTAATGGCTTCCCGGCGGGTTCCGGTGAGCCACCTGCGTGTTCTAATGAGCCGCTTGGGCGTTCCGGTGGCTTCCCAATCGGGCAGAACAGGTTCCAATGCGTCCAGGTGAATACCCGATCGACATATTTGGGATTAGCGGCCTGAACCATCCACCCTCCACTCGGGGCCGTCCCTAAGCCAACGCACAATCAGGTTTAAGACTCTCTCTGGAGTTGCGGCGGGGAATGGGGGCAGGTCACAACGGGTGAACTGTTCCTGAACTTGACCCCGACGCGATATGTTGTGGATCGTTGGCGGGTGGGCTATAATCGCCACCACTCGCACGGCAAGTTGAACTGGCTGACGTCGGTTAATGAACACTGTTCCAACCCATTGGAGAAGTGACGATGAGACGTTGCGGAAATGTTGGCTTGGTGGCGGTCCTGACGATAGCGGCGGCATCCCTCCTTTACTCGCAAGACGCCGGCAAGCCAAAGCCCAAGTCGCCCTTCGAGGAAACGCGGGCGAAACTCCTGGGAAGAATTCCGCCATCGCAGCCGGAAGCGTTTGAGTCCGCTCCCAACGTCCAGGGAGACTACGTCTACGAGGCGACATCCGCAAAGCCCCTGGTGGATGGGATACCGTTCAAGCTGGAGAAAGACAGTTTCGCCAAAGGCCTGACCACGGTGACCGCTGGGGCCTATGCCCCGGAGGGAAGCCCCAGGTTCGGCGGAGTCTACTGGCGGATCAAGGGCGTCCAGGCCGGCAACTATTGGCTCGGAGTGGTCTTCAAGACCGGCGCCGGCCCAAACGGGGAAGAAGTCTCCCTGAACCAAAGCGCGTTCGACGTATACCTTAACGGCAGAGAGGTGCCCTGTTCGACGCTGAGCGACCCGGTGCAGATCGCGCCGGGAATATGGTTTGCCGAAGCGCAGGCGGCTGCGGCGGAAAGCCTGAAGGAGGGCGATGAAATCGCCGTACGGGTCAACTCGGATTGGGTCGGGATAGCGCCGACGGCAAGGTTGCTCCTTCACGCGTCCCAGCCGGCGCGTGGGGCATACCGGTTTCGAATCAATCCCGGGCCGAACATCCATAACGGAGACACCGCCCTGAGAATCACCGCGGACGCGGCCTTCGCGGCGGCGCCGGGCAAGCCGATCTACGGCACGCTGTTCTGGTGTGTCAACGCCCATCCGCAGCAGTGGATGGAAACCCCGGACGACTTCCTTCGGGGCCCGGACGGCAAGGCGGTGGCGAAATGCTCCCTGGCCAACCCGCTGCCCGTGCCGGTCGAGGTGGACTACGACTGCGTGGTGAAGGGGCACTACCTTCAGGAAGCGGGCCGCGACGCCGCAAGGCTGACGTTGCCGGCGCATTCCTGCACCACGCGGAACATATCGTTTGAAACGACGCCCGACGATCCGGCTTATTCGATCTCGGTGAACGTAAAGCCGACAAAGACGCCGTCGCTGGGCTGGCCGGCCTTCGACGAGTTCGCGTTTTTTCCCGGCTACCGGCAGTTGATGCCGTGGATCGCCCCGTTCGAGTGCGTCGAGCATCGGCGGGTGAATTTCAAGCAGGCGGCCAAGTGCGAGCGGCAGCGGTTGGCGCTGTTCGGCGAGTGGCAACTGGCCCTGACGCGAGACCTCAAGCCGCCCATGCCTCCGCCGCCTGGCCTTGCGTTCAAGCCCTGGGCGATTCCTTCGGCCTTTTGCGAAAACGGCGATCCCAACGCGAACAGCGCGTATGTGCGCCGGAAATTCACCCTGCCCGACGGGCCGGCCGGCCGATTCACCCAACTCGTCGTGGACAGCGTCGACAGCGAGGCTACCGCCTACGTCAACGGACAGCGCATCGGTAATGTTCGCGGATACGGCACGCCGCTGGTGGCCGACGCGACGGCGGCCGTGCATCCGGGCGAGAACGAAGTGCTGCTGCTCGTGCGAAGCAGATACGGGGTCGGCAACCCTCAGTACATCAATTGGGAAAATCCCACGGATGACATCGCCGGACACATGGACGCCCCCGGAAGCGTTGACGTGAAGCTTGGCGTCGGGCAGAACTGGGGCGGCGCTCGCGGCGTATGGTTGGAGCTGTCGCCCGCGGTCTCGTCGCGGGACCTGAAGGTGGAAACGTCGGTGCGCAACAAGACGATCGCCGCGCGGTTCTCGGTGGTCAACGCCCAAAAGGAGCCGGCGCATCTGCGCGTGAAGGTTACGGTGCAAGACGCGCGCAGGCCGATCCGGACGCTGGGCGAGCAGGAACTGGCGCTCAAGCCCGGCGAGTCCAAACCGGTGGAGCTGACCCAGGAGTGGCTCGATCCGAAGCTCTGGAGCTGGAACGAACCCAACCTCTACGTGATGGCGGTCGAACTGACCGACGCGGACACCGGAAAGCGCCTGGACCTGGCGAGAGAGCGGTTCGGGTTCCGGGAAAGCTGGATACAGGGCGGTCAGCTTTATTTCAACGGGCATCCGGTCAGGCTCAAAGGGCTCAGCGCTCCTTTCCTTTCACTGGACCAGAACATTAAATATGACGTCCAGTTGGGGCGGGGCGCCCGCGACCCGGACTACGCCGACGAAATCGGCGAGTTGACCACGGACCTGATCACCGGCGTGACGAACTCGGTGTGCCAGTACAACATCGAAAGCGACGCCTTCTGGGAGGCCTGCCGAAACAACGCGCAGGTCGCCGTGCGGCGGGAGTGGAACCACCCGAGCGTCATCGCATGGGATTTGTCCAACGAATGGTTCAACGGCGTGGATTTGGCGATTAAGCGGTTCAAGGGTGTCAGCGACACGGTGGAAAAGCTGGACCCCACTCGCTGGACGTTCTTCAACGGCGACGGCGATATCAGCGGCCGGCACAACATTTATTCCTCGCATTACATGTTGGGAGGAAGGCGCATCAGCGGCGGCGGCTACGAACTGAACGGGCACTCGGCCTATTTCCCCGACGGCGCCTATTACCGCCCGCTAGACCGCGATTTCCAGCCCAGCGAGGATATAAAGTATCTCAGGTGGCGCGTCGGCTCCAAGCCGATGACGGACACGGAAGACCTCTGGATGGTCGGAGGGGATTTGCCGCCGGGGTGCTGCAAGTTCATGGATGAAGAGGGAGTGCTCACCACGGACTTCAGCGCTGGGATGCTCTGGCGGTTCAAGCAGGACTTCGACGGCCAGCGCGACCTGGATTTGGCCATTCATTCCAATCACGACATGTTGGCCGGAACCGTCACGCGGGGCCATCCGTTGCGGATGTTCCTCATTCCCGATGTTTCGCATCACGGGTTTGCGGGCCGGAAGATGGTGCGGCCTCACTCCCTGCTCAACGATCTGTTCCGCCCAGCCAAGCTGACGCTCAAATGGGCGTTCGTCGGGCCGGAGGGCAACGTGATCGACCAAGGCGCCGAGAATCGTGATATGAACTCCGGCCAGACGCAGCGGGGTTCGATTTCGTTCACGCTCCCGGCAGTAACGCAACGGACCAAGTGCGTGCTGCAACTGCGGCTTGAATCCGACGAAAAATTCGTCTACGGCGAGGACCGCGACATCGAAGTCTGGCCCGACACGCCGATCTTAGTTGGAGAGATGACGCGAAAAGTGGCTCTCTATGACCCCAAGGGCGACACGGCCAAGGCGATGAAAGAAGCGGGGGCGACGTTTGAACTCGCCCAAACGCTTGCGGCTCCGTCGGGCGAGGCATCCGGTTGGGTGCTGGTGATCGGCGAAGGGGCGCTGGAAGACACCGCGACCCACCACCAGCAAATGGCGGCGCTGGCCAAGTTCGTCGAGGACGGCGGGCGCATCGTTGTGCTGGCGCAAACGGTCCAGCCTCATGGCTTGCCGGCCTCAACGACGATGGAGAATCGCGAGTGGGTCAGCCAGCCTTACGTCCGGCTGCCGATCCACCCGGTGCTGGAGGGCGTCACCTCGTGGGACCTGCACTTCTGGGCGGCGGATCGCGTTTCCGCGCGCGGGTCGTATTCCAAGCCCGACGGCGGCGCGGCCATTGCGATCGTAGACAGCGGACGAGAGACCGGCCTGGAGTGGGTGCAGTTGATGGAGATGTATCGCGGCAAGGGCCTGTACCTGCTTTGCCAACTGGCGCTGGTGGGGAAATACGATCAGGAGCCGATGGCGAGGGAACTGCTGGCCCGCGTGTTGCGATACGCCGGCGGCAAGGAACCGTTCCGCCGGCCGCTCAACCATTTACGCCTGATGGCCGCCAAGAATGGCCAGATCGAGCGCCGGCTCAAGGATGTCGGCGTGGCGTACGAACCGGTTTCGGCCGACGCGGACTTGGACCGGAACTCCCCAACGCTGGTCGAGGCTGCGACCGCCTCAGGCGATGCAAAGCGGGCCGCATGGAAGGCGTCTCTGTCCAACGGAGCAACCCTGGTCGTCACGGATGCCAGGCCGGAAGACGCCGCCTGGTTGAGCGATCTGGCGGGGGCGACTGTAACCGTCACCGTGCCTCGCTACCGGATGTGGGAAGGCCGCGGCTATCGCAACGGATTCGACGTGCTGACGGCGGGCCTGAGCCACCTGGACCTGTTCTGGAAGCGGTATGATGAAATGACCATGACCACGGACAACCCCGATTACGCGATCGAACAATTGCAGAACGCCTCCGTGGAAGTTGCCGGCGGGCGCGAGTTGGTTTTCCCGGGCGCACTGGTAGAGGTGAATGTCGGCAAGGGCAAGCTGGTCCTAGACCAGCGCCTCTGGACCACCGTCAACGAAAAGTTGGCGAACCTGGCGGATCGCAACCTGTCCGCGTTAGCGTTAGGTCTGAACGTGGCCGTCGCGCCGCCCACCCCGGCAAAGACGCTGCCCGCCGAAATCGCGTACCGCCCGGTTGACCTGGCGCCCTGCGCCAACCGCTCCCTTGGCGACGACGTCGCCGAGGACGGCAAGGGCGGCTGGTCTGACCAGGGGCCGGATGCGGACCTGCGGACGTTCCCCACGGGCAAGCAGGTTTTTCACGACGTGCCGTTCACCATCGGTTCCGGCGCCAAGAGCATCATCGTGCTGGCCTCGGAGAGCAGGCCCGGCAAGGAGACCCTGCCTTGGGAAGTGACAGTACCGGTCGGTTGCGCGGTGGAGGGGCTTTATTTCCTCCACGGCACGGCGTATTGCTCGAGCGGGCAGGCGGGACTGTATCAGGTGAAGTATGCCGACGGCACGACCGAGGACATCCCGTTGATCGTCGGGCGAAATATCCGCGACTGGGTCGACAACAACACCGGCGGTTTCGATCACGAACGAGGGACCAGGACCGTCGCGGCATGGACGGGCAAGTGCAAGGCATTCCCATCCATCACGGCATACATGACGCTCTGGGTGAACCCGCAGCCCCAGAAGTCCGTGGTTTCGGTGCGGTTCTCGACCCCGACCCGCAAACCCGTGGTGGGCTTGATCGGCCTGACCGCCGTGGTGAGCAAGGGCGCCGGCGAGCCGGCGTCGCAACTGGCGCAGGCCCAGGAGTTGCTCAAGCAGGCCCAGCAGGCCCTCAAGGCCAGCAAGAGCGACGAGGCCAAGGCTCTGCTGAAACGGGCCATCGTCGCTTCGCCGAGTTTGATGGAAGCCCACCAAGCCTTGGCGGATCTGTGCGAGAAGGACGGCAAGGAAGACGAAATTCTGGAAGCGTATCGTCAGTGGACCCATGCCGGGGCTTTAACTACCACTCCCTGGAACCGCCTGGGCGAAATCCTTGAGAGACGCAAAGACTTCAAGGGTGCGCTGGAAGCGTACAAACAGTCGCTGAAGATCAATTGGAACCAGCCCGCCGCGATTGAGGCCAAGTCGCGATTGGAGAAACTGATAGGACATTGAACCGCGCTTCGGGCGAATGAGCTGATCTTTGGAGCATCGGATGAATAAAGATGTCGCGGCACGACGGTGTGCCCGGCGCCGTCAACACGCCGCTTCACCGTGACACTCCCAAGGACGTGATGGAGAGCCTCTCGCCGATGGGGCGCCCCTCGACGGTCAAGGACATCGCGGACGCGGTCATGTACTTGATCGACGCCGCGACGGTCACCGGCCAAATCCTGTACGTCGATGGCGGCGCTCATTTCGGTTGCTGGTAATCAAATGGTGCTTTCGTCGTGATCGCAAACTCTATGACCGCTCAGGGCCGTCTCGCCAAGATCGGTATTCACTTGCACTCTCTCCGCGGCTGGAGCAACTTGGCCACGAGGCCTGTCCACCCCGTCTGATGGGAAGCGCCGACGCCTCGGCCGGTGTCTCCGTGGAAGTACTCGTGGAACAAGATGTAATCGCGGAAGTGCGGATCGGTCTGCAGCTTCTCATAACCGCCGAAAACCGGCCGCCGCCCGTTCGAGTCGCGGAGGAAGATACGCGTCAGGCGGCGAGCTAATTCCTGGGCCACTTCGTCGATCGTGATGAAACGGCCCGAGCCGGTCGGGCACTCGATCTTGAAGTCGTCGCCATAGTAATGATGGAACTTCTGAAGCGACTCGATCATCAGGTAGTTGACCGGGAACCAGATAGGCCCCCGCCAGTTGGAATTGCCCCCGAAGAGTCCCGAGTCCGACTCGCCCGGCAGGTACTTGACGACGAAGTTGCCCCCGTCGCAGCTCAACCGGTAAGGATGATCCAGGTGGTAGCGGGACAGCGCCCGCACGCCGTAGTCGCAGAGGAACTCCGTCTCATCCAGCATCCGCCGCAGGAGGCACTTCACCCGGTGCCCTCGCAGCAGCGACAGCAGCCGCCGCTCGCCTCGGCCGGCTTCATCCCACCGGGATACGAGCTGGGCCAAGTCGGGGCGGTATTGGAGGTACCACTGCAACCTCCGGGTGAACTCCGGAACGTGATTCAGCAACTCCGGCTCAAGCGTCTCAACCGCAAACAGGGGGATCAGCCCGACCATAGAACGGATGCGCAGCGGGATGGCCCGGTTGTCGGCGCTCTTGAGCACGTCGTAATAGAACGAATCGGGCTCGTCCCACAGGCCCAACCCCTGCTCGTCGATGTTTGTCATGGCCTGGGCAATTCCAAGGAAATGCTCGAAGAACTTGGTCGCGATATCCTGGTAGACCGGATTGTGAAGGGCAAGCTCCAGGGCGATCCGCATCATGTTCAGGCAATACATCGCCATCCAGCTCGTGCCGTCGGCCTGATCGATATAGCCGCCTTCGGGCAACGGGGCGCTTCGGTCGAAGACGCCGATGTTGTCCAACCCCAGGAACCCGCCCTGGAAGATGTTCCTTCCCTGGGCGTCTTCGCGGTTGACCCACCACGTGAAGTTGAGCAATAGCTTATGGAACACGCGCTCCAGGAAGGCCAGGTCGCCCCCGTCGCCGCGGCGCCTGCGGTCGATCTGAAAGACGCGCCATGTGGCCCAGGCGTGGACGGGCGGATTGACGTTACCCAGCGCCCACTCGCAGGCGGGCAGTTGGCCATTGGCGTGCATGTACCACTCGCGGGTCAACAGCACCAGTTGATTCTTGGCGAACTCCGGGTCGATCAGGGCCAGCGGGATGCAGTGGAAAGCCAGGTCCCAGGCCGCGTACCAGGGATACTCCCATTTGTCAGGCATGGAAAGCACGTCGGCGTTGTTGAGATGCTGCCACTCCCAGTCCCTGCCGTGCTTGCGCTGCGGCGGAGGCGCCGGCTGAGCAGGGTCGCCCTTGAGCCATTGAGGGATGTCCCAATAGTAGAACTGCTTGCTCCAGATCATCCCGGCGAATGCCTGCCGCTGGACGTTCCTCGCGTCGGGGTCGGCAATGCCCGCCTGGAGATGGCCATAGAACTCATCCGCCTCTTGCTGGCGCTGTGTGAACACGTCGTCAAACCCCGGCCACGGATCCGCCGTGCTTCCCGCCACCAGTCGCAATCGCACTTGCGCCTGGCCGCCGGCGGGAATGGCCACCGTGTAATGCGCCCCCGCCTTCGTGCCTCGCCGGGCCGGGTTGACCGCCCCGGCCCGACCCTCCACCAGATACTCGTGGAAGGCATCCTTGAAATAGCCCTCTGCCTGAAAATCGTGCAACCGCCGGACGTTGGTGTCATTGTCGCAGAACACCCACTCCGGCCCGGCTACGGCAACGGCCGGCGCGACATCCACGTTCGGTCTCGCCTTCGCCGTGACAAGCGAATTGTCCGCATAGAGCCGATACTCGCCCAGTGGAACATGTCGTATGCTCACGGCGCCATCCGCTGACAATGACATCTCAGGCTTGACAGCGTCCGGCGCCCAAGACCACGTATTGCGGAACCACGCCTGCGGAATCACGTGGACGACGGCTTCTTCCGGGCCGCGGTTATGGATGGTGATCCGCATCAGCAGGTCCTCGGGCGCGGCCTTGGCGTACTCGACGAACACGTCAAAGTATCGGTCGTCGGCGAACACGCCCGTGTCGAGCAGTTCGTACTCCGCCGCCTCCCGGCCTCGACGACGATTCTCCGCCACAAGCAGGGCGTATGGAAACTCCCGCTGAGGATATTTGTAGAGCATCTTCAGGTAGGAATGCGTGGGCGTTGCATCCAGGTAGTAATACAGTTCTTTGACGTCCTCCCCATGATTGCCTTCACTGTTGGTCAGGCCGAAGAGCCGCTCTTTGAGGATCGGGTCCTTTCCGTTCCACAAGGCCGGCGACAGGCAGAGATGCTGCTGAGCATCGCAGAGCCCGGCGATGCCGTCCTCGCCCCATCGGTACGCCCGGCTACGGGCCTGGTCATGGGCACAATAGTCCCAAGCCGAACCATCGGCGCTATAGTCCTCCCGCACGGTTCCCCATTGGCGTTCGCTCAGATAGGGCCCCCATCTTCGCCAAGGGCTCAAAGGCTCTCTCGACTCCGCCAGACGTTGTTGTTCGGCATTCATATACACACGCCTTTACCAGATATGAGCCTATCCGAATAACCCACAGCCGAGAGCGGCTGTGCCACAACAAAGAGGTTATTCGGATAGGCTCTAAGCCTTGTAACGCACTCGACCGATCATCTCCATGATATAGGCCCAACCCGCCAGGGGCTCAGGTCCGTCTAAGAACCGTACCGAAATGAATCACCAAGGCCACCAAGAGCACCAATAACGCATTTAAATCCGGTTCTCATCCAATTTAAGTGCCTAACGCAATACGAAAGTCGCCACGTAACCTAGGTAGGATTTATCGCTTTTTTGCCAACGGCAAGGCCCCAAAAAGGGTTCCTCCGGCGGAAGC
>CAZYDC010000182.1:0-9269 GCA_964646065.1 uncultured Planctomycetaceae bacterium
AGAAGTTCGCCTACACCTACATCTGGGGAAACATGGCCCAGGGTATCAGCAAGATGGCCCTGATTCGCTACAAGCAGTTCAAGGCGCTTGCCAGGGCCGGCAAGAAGGTCACGATCAACCACATGGGGCACGATGTCCTGGACGAGATCGAAGTTTCCCTGAAAGACCCGGCCGAAATCGCGGCGTTCAAGGACGACGTAGAAGTTAAGCTCGCTTTCCTCCGCTCCCAGAATCCGGTCGGCGCCGAAATCGTGAAGCTGCGATTCCAGGGCAAGACGACGGGGCAGATCGCCTCCCAAATGGGCCTCTCAAAAAATCGGACCAACGACATCTTCCAGAAGTCCATGCGCCTCCTGGCGGCAGAGTACGGCTTCCAGTACGCGCCGATGACCGCTGGCCGCCGCCTAAAGGAGACGACCATGACAACCTATAACTTTCCCGGTGGCCCCAAACGAAAACGGCGCATCCGCAGGGCCATGCTTCAGGTGTGGCCGTGGTGCTGCTGGTGCGGTAAGAAACTGGACGAGGCGACGGCCACAATCGAGCACATTATCCCACACGGTTGCGGCGGCGGTCACGAAAAGGAAAACCTGAGCCTTGCCTGTGAACCGTGCAACAGTCACCGCGGCGCGGAGTTGACACCGCAATTTGTCGCCGCCTGACGTTCCCGGCCCACGGGCTGAGGGCCTTCGGGTTATTCGGACCTTCACAGTGGAGTAGGCCCGCAGTTCGCTGTGTACTTGTCGGCCAGGTTCTTGTTGTGGATGACCAGAGTTTCTCCGCATTGCCCTCTTCGGCGACCTTGGTGGTAACGTGGAATGAGTCGGTGATCACTGTCTCGCCGTCGATCTGGACCGGAATCCATAAAGGTGTGACTACATCTATCATACGTCAGTACAATAATGCCCCCATGATGGCGGCCGGTATAATCCTTGCGTCTCCTACGCATAACTGTAGACTGATATCAGTACAATAGACTGAAGTCCACGTATCTGAACGCGGTGTGCGGGCGCAAACAACTGGAAAAGGATATATCAATGTCCGAGACGAATCACCTGAGTTTCAAGGTTCTAAAAGCAGCCGTGGAGGGCAGCGCGTGCGCGCTACGGTGCCGGACGACACTTCAACCGGCTGGGGGCGAAGGAGACAAGGTATTCCCACCAACCTACGCTGGGGCGGTGTACGCCAAGGAGCAACGTAAAGTGCATGGACGCGAAGAACCGGTTGACTGCGTCCTGTTGGACTCGGTTCAGTCGCAGGCCAATCGCATGGAGGAGGCGCTCCAGGCGGCCGTGGACGAGGGGCGGATGAAGATCCCGGTGATCGAGGTCGATTTTTCTGGCACGGACCTGCTGACGGCGATCGGCAAAGTAACGAGTCTTCAGGCACCGCACCGTATCGCTGATGCCATCCTGCGCGACAGCCTGCTGGTCGATAAACCGTTCCGGCAGACGGATGAAGGCCGGAACCTTGACACTGCGAGTTTGACCAACGCGACTGGCATCTATGCGTTGTGCCCGACGGCGCTGGTCTTCGGCCTGTGGGATTCGACAGGCCCCAAGGGTGGCATGGGTGCCAAGTTTCAGCGGGCGATGGTCAGCGAGATCGTCGGTATAAATGCGGTCTATGGCGTCAAGACGAGCAGCCGGATCGACCCATTGCAGATCGTGAAGAATGCAGGGCCGCTCTACCACAATAAGAATGCCGGTAAGGGAGATATCGACTGGACGCTAGACACGAACCAAGCCACAACCAGCAATGGAGAGCCCCAGAAATTCAATCGCGGCGGAGACGCTACGCAGTCCAAGCCTGGAGATCCGAGCAAAGCCAACCACTCCAATTACCCGCCATCCGTTAGCGATGGCAGCGTGACCATTGCCTCGGCCGAGCAGGTGACCACGCTTTCCTTGCCGGCACTGAGGCGTCTTCATTTCCCAGTCAACGGTAAGGTCAGCCAGGAAGTCAACGCTGCCGGGCGCACGGTGCTGGCGGCACTGGGACTGTGCGCGGCGGCGCTGGCGGGGGAGAAGGGATTCGACCTGCGCTCGCGCTGCCTGCTCTGGCCGAGCGGGGCGATGGAATGGGAACTCCTGGACCGGCCCGGGCAAACGCCCGCTCGGTTGACGCTGCAAGCCAAAGCCGCGATTGCCCTCATGGATGAAGCGGTGGCGGTGGCGGAGAAGCTTGGGCTCCGGTGGCGGACGGAACCGCTGGTTCTCAAGCCGGCCCCGCAACTGGTGAGCTTGGTCGAGAAGAGCCAGAAACTTGCGGCAGCCAGCGGCGAGGACAAGGGGGACGAGTAATGCTTGCCCTGGGTATCCGCTACTTGACCGGTTACGCCGTGGCGACGGATGTCTCGGATCGAGAGCGGGCTGAGTGGCCGCCCCATCCGGCCCGGGTGTTTATGGCGCTGGCCGCGGCACATTTTGAGACCGGCAAAGACGCCGTCGAACGAGCTTCTCTCGAATGGCTTGAAGAGCAGGTTCCACCCTCGATGAAAGCCGGCGAGGCAGACAGGCGCGAGGTGGTGACTCACTATGTTCCGGTGAATGATCCGAAACTTCCTGACAAAATCAAGGACGATGCCAAGACCGAAACCATCAAGGCTGGAGTGAGTGTCCTCCCGCAGCATCGCTCAAGACAGCCTCGGGCTTTTCCCCGCGTTTGGTTGCGTGAGGACACTGTTTACCTGATCTGGGGCGAGGTGACGCCTGACACAGAATGCCGTGCGGCATTGGATCGCCTATGCGGCAATGTGATTCGGATCGGCCACTCGTCATCACTCGTGCAGATGTGGGTGGAAACCAACCCGCCGCAGCCGAACGTGCTGCCGGACGAAGCGGGATCGCTTCGATTGCGTGTCGTGAGCGACGGAACGCTGGACTATCTGGAGGCCCAATTTAATGCCGATGCGATTGAAGCGTACGCTGACCTGAATGATCGCATTGCTGTGGCAAAGGGCAAGAGCAAGGGTGTGCTCAAGAAGGAACTCGAAAAGCGATTCGTCGCGGGCGAGCCGACGAATCGGCGCCCAATCATCAGCTTGTGGCAGCCATACCGACAAGTGGACGGCTCGGGCGATGAGGCATTACCGGCATCGGGCTTGTTCGACCGCAACGTGATGATTCTGGCGTTGCAGGACGGCCCTGTGGTCGGTGTGGAGACGACCTGGCAACTGCTCACTGCCTTACGCGACGCGATCTTGAGCCGGTGTGACCCGACGCCGGAATGGATCAGCGGACACCAGCCCGACGGTTCACCTTCGCAGAAAGCCCACATCGCCCTGCTTCCCATGGCGTTCGTGGGCCATCCCCACGCCGACGGGCACCTGCTGGGCGTGGCACTGGCCTTCCCGAAGGCCGTTCCGCCACGCCAGCGAGGCACCGCACTGCGGAAACTGCTTTACGATGACGCGGGGCGGTCCAAACCGGTTGATCTCAAGCTGGGCGCCTTGGGAACCTGGAGCCTCGTACGGGAAACGCGCGAGTCGCCGCCACTGGCGCTGCAAAGCCAGGCTTGGATAGGGCCCAGCCGGTCGTGGGCGACGGTCACGCCAATCGTGCTGGACCGACATCCAAAGGCGGACTATGCAAAGGAACGTCAGCGTTGGTTCCAGGAAGTGGTGCAGATTATCGGCGAGAGTTGCCGACGCCAGGGCCTGCCCGAACCGGTGGCGATCGATGTGGGCAAGACCTGCTGGCATCGCGGTGTTCCACGCGCCATCCCGGGCAAGGGCGGCTTTTCACTCATGCCGATCAGGCCGGGACAACCTGCACGCCAACAGGTTCACGCCTGGCTGCAATTCGACCAGGATGTGGAAGGGCCGCTACTGCTGGGGACGGGGCGATACCGTGGCTATGGACTGTGTAAGCCCTTGAATGGAGGCGGCCGATGACCGTGCGGGCGGACCAGTTCGATGCGTTCTTCGGCGAGTTGTGGGGCTACGACCCATTCCCGTGGCAGTGTCGCCTGGCCCAACAGGTGTGCGAGGGCAGTTGGCCTGGGATCATCGACCTGCCCACAGCCAGCGGAAAGACGGCCTGCCTCGACATCGCCGTGTTCGCCCTGGCGGTGCAGGCGGCACGTCGGTTGTGCGAACGTACTGTCGGACGAAGGATCTTCTTCGTGGTCAACCGCCGCGTCATAGTGGATGAGGCCCACGAACGGGCCCGCGAGATCGCCCGCCACCTTCGTGAGGCCATTCCGGGTTCCGTCCTTCGCGCCGTCGCCGACGAGTTGCACCGAGTCGGCGGTGACGGTGACGCACCGCCATTGGACGTGGCAATCCTGCGGGGCGGCATCTACCGCGACAACCGCTGGGCTCGTTCTATCTCCCAACCGACGATCATCACCAGCACCATCGACCAGGTCGGATCGCGCCTACTGTTCCGAGGCTACGGCGTCTCCGAAGCGGCCCGCCCCCTGCATGCCGCTCTGATTGCACACGATAGCCTGCTCATGTTGGACGAGGCCCACATCAGCCAGCCCTTCGCCCAAACCCTCGATGCTGCGCGGCGCTATCGAGGCGAAACGTGGGCAACCCAGCCGATTGCTACGCCTTTCGATGTTGTCCAGATGACGGCGACGCCAAGTACCGAGGGCATGAGCGTCTTCCGACAGAGTGACGACGACCGGCGCCACCCCGTCCTTGCAGCCCGCCGTAATGTGGCGAAGCTTGCGAAACTCCTCTGTGCTGACAAAGCCAAGGGAGGCAACGCTCTTGACGAATTGGCAAAGGTTATGGCCGGGCAGGCCATGGCATTGCAGGCGGGGAATCGGAAAACGGTGGCCGTCATCGTCAACCGTGTGGCCACGGCCCGAAGGGTCTACGAATTACTTAACGGCAGCCAGAAAGACCAGGCCGAGGTTTACCTGGCCATCGGCCGAATGCGACCCATCGACCGAGGCGATCTCACCAAGACGATTCAGGCCCGTGTGGGCAAGGCACACCAGGAGGGCGCGGATGATAAGCCTCTCTTCGTCGTCGCTACCCAATGCCTGGAGGTGGGTGCTGACTTCGACTTCGACGGCATGGTCAGTGAATGTGCATCCCTCGACGCTCTGCGTCAGCGATTTGGCCGGCTCAACCGCAAGGGCCGCGGCATCGACGCCCGAGGCTGCATCGTCGTCCGAGGGAACCAAATCAAATCGGAGGAAGAGATCAGGAAGTTTGAAGAAGAAGGCAAGCTTGACGATCCGATTTACGGGAATGCATTGGCACGCACATGGAACTGGCTCCAGAGAGTGGCCGTCCAGGATGGCAAAGAGAAGAGAGTTGATTTCGGCATAGCCGCGATGGAAAGGACACTCAGCGGCGTGGACTTGTCGTCCTTGCTTGCATCGCGCGCCGATGCGCCGGTAATGTTCCCAGCGTATGTCGATGCCTGGGCGCAGACCAGCCCGACCCCGGCACCCGACCCGGACGTGGCGCTGTTCCTGCACGGCCCCCAGCGAGGCGAACCCGAAGTGCAGGTCTGTTGGCGCAGCGGCCTGCCCGATAGCCATGATCGCGACGTTTGGGCACAAATCATCGGCATGTGCCCGCCATCTTCCTCCGAGTGCATGCCCGTGCCTATCGGCGTATTCAAGGCATGGCTGGCGGAAAAGGATACTGCCGACGAGCATCGCGGCGATTTGCTGGATGAGTTGCAGCAGCCTGATGAACCCCAAGACGGCAAGAAAGTCGTCGCGAAAGCGTCTATCTCTCGCGTCGCCTTGGCTTGGCGCGGCCTCTCCGACAGCCGCCTCGTCAATTCCCCGGCCGATGTCCGCCCCGGCGACACCCTTGTGCTGCCAGTCAAGTCGGGCGGATGGGCCGCCTTCGGCCACATTCCCGGCGCGCCTGACGATCCAGCGGACGCGGACCGGATAGACATCGCCGAGCTGGCGTTTCGTAAGTCTCACGGCCGGGTCATACTCCGGCTGACGCCGTCGCGACTGGTCGCCTGGCCCAAGTGCGAAGCCGTCGCCGCTCTGAAAGCCTGGATCGGCGACCCCGACATGGACCTGTCCATCCCCAAGATTCACGATGCGATTCGGCAGGTCGCCGACACCATGCCGGCGGAATCAGCGAAGGAGACCGCCACCCTCCGGTTGCTGGCCAACAAGACGTATGGCCTGACGTTTGAACGCTACCCAGACCCCGAGCAAGGGGGCGTGCTAGCGACGCGCCGGCGTGTCTCCGCGGACGATTCCTTCATGCCAGCCATGGACGACGGCCAAGACGAAACGTCCCGGATCGCCAAGCGTGAACGGGTTTCGCTGAAAGACCACACTGACCACGTCAGCGAGGTTCTGGGCGGCATGTTGCGGCTCATACCGGTCGAGACGTGGGCGGAGGCACTTCGTGCCGCTGCCCGTTTACATGACCTTGGCAAAGCCGATAAGCGGTTCCAGGCCCTGCTGGTCAACGGGACACTCGATGACGCATGGGCACAGCCCACGCTCACGCTGTGGGCAAAGTCAGACCAGATGTCGATGAGTCCAGCCCAGCGCCTCGCCGCCCATCGCCGCAGTTTGCTGCCAGCCGGATTCCGCCACGAAATGCTCTCCGCGCAACTCGCCGAATCCCTTGCTGACCTGCTCCCGGCCAACCCGATCCAACGCGACCTCGCACTTCACCTGATTTCCAGTCACCATGGGTACGGTCGGCCCTTTGCCCCGGTCGTAATTGACGACGCCCCGCTCGACGTATCGCTCTCCGATCCCCAAATCAGCCTCACCGGCGACCAACGTCGGCATCGCCCGGCGCACCGGCTCGACTCGGGCATCGCCGAGCGATTCTGGATCCTCACTCGCCACTTCGGCTGGTGGGGCCTGGCCTACCTTGAAGCCACCCTCCGCCTTGCTGACCAACGCGCCAGTCAACGCGAGGACGAAGGCCTCGATGCGACCTCCGGCAATCTTCCTCAAACCCAGGAGACAACCGCATAACCTCTTCATCCCAACAGACCGAGGGCCTAATCCTCTGCGGCCTCGATGGCAGCAATCCGTTAGCATTCCTCGCCGCTCTGGGTACGCTCCGAACTTTTGGCTTGGCCAACCAGTTTCTTAATGGGGATGTCAGGATGAGTTGGAGTCGGTCAGGCATATCCTGGACTCCAACTCTGCACGCCACCAGCCGTCTTACGCAGGAAGACTTGCTGGAAACCATCGATTGCACGCTAGCGCGCAGCATCGACGTACATCCGGTAAACGCATTGAAGAATAGAGACAATCTGCGCAATACGCTCGTCGAATGGGCGGGTAAGTCGAAAGCCACAGATAGGCAAGTCGTAGATTTCTTGTCTGCCCTCTGCTCCGACCTGGCTCCTGTTGCGACCAGCCAACTTCAGACCGTCCGGCGCGACTATTTCATGGGGAATCTTTGTAGCATTCTTGCCAAGACTCAAAAGGCGCACCTTCATAGAGCTCTTTTCCTTCCTTGGGACTACGCCGACGCCCTTGATAACCTGTCCTTGCATGTTGAGCCGGCGGAGGATCGCCGCTACGCCTATCAGTGGCATAGACCAGCGGGCGACCCGACACGCAGTAAACGCGGTGGAATGATCGGCGCGAACCGACTGGCGATCGAGGCGTTCCCGTTCTTCCAGTCTTTCGCAACCGGCGACAAACTCTCGACCAGAGGCTTCACAGGCCTTCGCGTGGATAATACACGATGGACGTGGCCCATCTGGTCGTGTGCCCTGGGATACTACGAAATAGCTTCGCTTCTTGGGTTGTCTGAACTTCAGGCCGAGAATCTTGACGCTCAGAGACTGCGGGCTCGTGGCATCGCTACTGCCTTCCGCTGCCGCCGCATCCTGGTGGAGAAGACGCCGAACTTCACCCCCGCGACCGCCATGTTCTGATACCAGATTCCTCAGAGGAAATTATGTCTGAAACCAACTTGCACGACGCTAACGACCTCCTGCCGGTGCGTATGCTCAATGAGTATGCCTATTGTCCCCGGTTGTTCCACCTCATGCACGTCCAGGGCAGATGGGCTGACAATGCCTTTACCCAGGAGGGGCGGAATGTCCATCGTCGAGTCGATCAACTCGATCACGTCCTGCCCAATGCTGAATCGGCAGCCGCAAACGAACATTCCACGGAGGCAGCGGAAGCGACCGGTTCGCCAGGTATCGCAGGCGAAACTGCCGGGCGGAACGGACAATCTCCAGCCCCCGCCGGCGACGAGCCGCCCGCCGTAACACGTTCTGTTGTCCTCGGCAGCGAAACGCTCGGTCTGACCGCCAAGCTCGATCTCGTCTCCACCGCCGACGACCAGGCCGTCCCCGTCGAGACTAAGCGCGGCCGCGTGCCCGACAACGAACAACGTTCCTGGGAGCCCGAGCGCGTCCAACTCATGGCGCAAGGTCTTCTTCTGCGAGAGCACGGCTACCGGTGCGACCACGGCGTGCTCTACTTCGCCGGCTCGCGTACCCGTGTGGATGTGCCCTTTACGTCCGAATTGGAAGGCCGCGCGATTGAGTTGATCGCCCAAGCCCGCCAAGCCACAAACGCCACACAATTGCCTCCGCCTCTCGACGACAGCCCCAAGTGCGTCGGCTGCTCACTGGCCGGCATTTGTCTGCCCGATGAAACCCTCGCCCTGACGCATCCGGAGGAAAGCCCTGCCCAACCTGATATCCGCCGCCTCTTTCCCATCCGCGATGACGCCTTGCCTCTCTATGTCCAGGAGCAAGGCGCCGTCATCGGCAAGACCGGCCAGTCGCTCATCATTCGCAAGGGCAACGACAAACTCGGCTCCGCCGGCCTCAAGGACGTCAGCCAACTCGTCCTCTGCGGGAGCGTTTCCGTGACCGCCCAAGCCCTCAATTGGCTCTGCCAAGAGGGTATACCTATTGTCCACCTCACCACCGGCCACTGGTTCTGCGGCCTAACAACCGGCATTACTCTGCGTAACGCCTTTATCCGTGCCGCCCAGTTCCAAGCCGCCGCCGATCCAGCCAAGTGCCTGTCAATGGCTAAAGCCATCGTCACAGCCAAGGGCGCCAACCAGCGGACCATGCTCCGTCGCAATGCATCGCCATCGCCAGGCCCCGATCTCGACGACATGGCTGAGTTGCTCAGCAAGGTTCCTTCAGCACCGTCCTGTGAGCATCTGCTTGGCCTCGAAGGCAACCTGGCCGCTCGGTACTACGCGAATTTCTCGCGGCTGCTCTCGCCGCGTGATTTCGATTCGTCCTGGGACTTCACCACCCGCAACCGTCGGCCGCCCAAGGATCCCGTCAATGCCATGCTCTCTTTCGGCTACGCCATGCTTG
>CAZYDC010000183.1:0-9238 GCA_964646065.1 uncultured Planctomycetaceae bacterium
ACGCCCGTGAGACTCATGGGCAAGATGCCCATGCTACTTTTTCAACGGGCTGCTATGGAATGCGCAAATACCGCTCGCGGAGTCATCCCGGGGATGATCCTCAAAAATGGATTTGAAAAATAAAAAATATTTTCAACGGCTAGACGCGGCTAGCCATGAAGTTATGTTAGCCAACATTTATTGCTTATCGTATTTTCTGGACAACAGCGACATCAATGTTATAATACTGGAAGTGGTCCTTGTGATGTGGACGTATCGGACCCGGGCTTGATAGAAGCTCGTGGATGCAATTTGACAACTGAATATGGGAGTGGCGAGTTTCCGGGTGCCATGCCCAAGTCTGCGCGGGCATGTGCCGGCGACTCGGACAATGGCACGTGGTGCGCACATGCCCGCGCAGACTTGGGCATGGCACCCAACGTCAACCCGCAAGCAAGCAGCACAGTGAGATCGCATGGACGACCCCTTGGGGTCATGGTCGGATTTCAGGATGAAGAGATGAAGAACTTTCTCTGATTCATCTTGATCCGTTAAACATTGCGATCCCGCGCGAAGAATCCTTGTGCGACGAATCGCCAGGGACGTGTAGAAATCCCGTAAAATAGCGTGAAAAACGCGCGGAATGGGGGTTTGGAATGCATAACATGCTTTGTCTACAATACTTGCAGATTTTCGGGCGGGTTCTAATGGCTTCCGAACAGGTTCTAAGGAGCCGCCTGTGCGTTCTAATGAGCCGCCCGCCCGTTCGGGTGGCTTCCCGACAGGTTCTAATAGGTTACGAACCATGTCAGAAACCCGGATTCTTCCCCGTTTTCCTTCGTCGTTTTCCACTGAGGTCTCCGTGTCCTCCGTGGCCCGTCGTTGTCGTTTCGCCCTGTGCCAGAAAATCCACGCACACCCCTGGTAGGGATACGATAGACAGGGTACTTTATTCTGCGGCCGTAATTTGGTCTAATATGAGGATTCAGGTACGGGAGTGCGAATATGAAAATGAAGGCGCCAGTCGTTTACGTGTTGGCCATGATCGCGGCGGTCGCGGCGGTCGGCCTGCGAATGTCCGCGCAGACGCCCGCCCAACCGGGCGGCGAGGACAATTCCGCCGGCGGCAAGCCGGCGGCCAAGGCGGTTATCGTGGTGTTCGACTTCGTCGGCGACGACGAGGCCGCCAAGAAGCTGGCCAACAGCATTCGGATGACCCTGGCCCGCAACGCCGGCGGGAAGTTCGAGGTGCTCGACCAACTCACCACGCAGGAGTCCAGCCAGCCCACCGGCGTCGAGGCCAAGGACAAGGACGTGGCGGCCCTGATGAAGGACCCGTTCTCCGCCTCGCTGGGACTCATCGGAAACGTCACCAAACAGGGCGACGGTCTGCGGGCCGAGATCCGCTGCATCGACCTTCGGCCTGGCGCCAAGGGCTGGAGCCAAACATTCACCGACACCACCGAGCGCTCGGTGGCCGTCATCTCGCGGGCCATCGGCGAGAAACTCACCGGCGGCGACCTGTGGAAACCGCCCGAGATCGGCGACCTTAAGGAACCAAAACATTTCGGCAAATCCGAGAACCTCAACGCCGATTTCAAGAACGGCCACCTCGGCTGGCCGGCGCCGGACAACGTCAGCACGTTCCTGGAGAAAGGCCCCACCGGGCACGGCATCGTCCTGCGGATGAGGAATGACCTGGAGCGCGACCCGTGGCTGGAATACCGTCGCAACCTGATGTTCGGCCAGGCCAACCCGAACAATCCGCCCAAGATCGGCCAGGACACCAGCTACAGCGCCTTGGCGGGCATGGAAGGCACCGACTACATCACCGATTATTTCAAGTCCACGCCCGGGCAGCGGTACTGGCTGGTGCTGGATACCAAAGGCCCCTGCGGCGCGAAGATTTTCATCAAGGGTTGGAAGCGGGCCGCCGCGGCCGAGGACGGCCTGAGCGAGACGGCCCTGAAGGAGCTGCACCTGACGCCCGAGGCGTTCTCCAAACTCTCCGAGGCCCAGCGCGCCAAGCTGGTCCAGGAGAACGTCAAGAAGCACCCGCAGCGGTACCTCAGCGAATGCTGGGACTGGCACATGAACCTCGGCGGCGACGCGGACTGGACGCATCACGCCGGATGGTTCCCGCCCGCCGGTGGAATGCCCAAGGACGTGGAATTCCTGCACATCAAGATCCTCACGATCTGGCCGCCGGGCGAGAAACTTTTCGACAACGTGGGCGTCTATAAAGACCCCGACCAGAAGGCCCCGCTGGACGAGGTCAAGGCCCGCACGCCCAACTACGGCAAGACCAGCGACAAAGTGCCCGACTGACTGTGCCGCGGACAATGTCGCTCTTGGAATCAACGTGTACGCCAAACAGCAAGCTCATGTCGGGATCAAGCTTGCTGTTTGGCGTACACCTTACCATCGCGTCTTGTGGTGCCTTCGGATGGTCGTGCCCCTCCGCACGTTTCAGTTCCGCATGAAAAGGCTGGAATCGACCGATACTAATTACTACAATATCACGGCATATTCGTATTTGGGCTAAATCGGATGCCATTTGTGCGTGTAAAATTTTATTTCGTCTGCGGGTTGCTGGCCATGCTGGTAGGCGGGCCGGGTTGCCCACAGTCGTACACCGCGCACGTGACGCCTCAAACGGCCTCGCAACCTGCCGCCCAGACCGCCGCGTCCCACATGGCCCCGGGGCGAGTGTACGATCCCCAGGAAGCCTTCTCGATCATGCTGCCCCCGGGCTGGCGAAATACCGGGCAGTCCAGGCCCCACTTCATGACCTTCCTTGGGCCGGTCGAAGGCCCGTTCACCGTCAACTTCAACGTGCTGGCCGATAAGGACGACGGCACCCCCGTCGAGGAAGCCCGCCCCAAAGTGGTCGGATGGATGACCCGCCTGCTGGGCAATTACCGCATGGTGGAAGAAGGCTTCACCCAGGTCGCCGGCGAAAAGGTTTATTTCGTCTCCGGCACATTCGTCTGGGACGGCCAGAAGGTGCGGAATCTTCAGTACTTCATCCGCGGCGCCAACAAGCGGGCGTACGTGCTGACCTTCGCCGCGCCGACCGGCACCTTCTCCAAACACCGCCCCGTCTTTGAACAAGCCGCCCAAACCGTCATTATCCGCTAAGGCGTCGCCGGTTTCCTCATTGGCAATCCCCCGCCGCGAATCTACAATCGCCATCGATGGGCGAGTATTCCGAAATCCTGGAGCAGATCACCGGCGCCTCCGATAGCGCGGTGGTCCTGCAAGGCCCGGCGGGATCGGGAAAAACCACGGTCGCGCTGGCTCTGTACCGCCGTTTCGTGTCCGACATCGGCCGGGCGCGGTGCCTGCTGCTCCTGCCCAACGGCGCGACGGTTTCTGCCGTCAGGCAGTCGATGCTGAAGGCCTCCGGCGGAACGCTGCTGTCCCCGCAGGTGATGACATTCGCGAGCCTGTCGCAGCGGATTCTTTCCGCCTCGGCCGTCGCCGCCAGGATGATCTCGCCGATGGCCAGGCACCTGCTGCTGCGGTCCATCGTGGACGAACTGCACGCGGGCAAGAAGCTCCGCGTGCTGGGCGGCGTCGCCGAAACGCCGGGGCTGATCGCCACGCTGGACCGCTCCATCGCCGAACTCAAGCGGGCCGCGGCGGACCCCGACAACCTTGCCGCCGCCATCCGCGCCGCCGGCGCGGAAGCCCAAGGCAAACTCGCGGACCTCCTGGATATCTACCGCCGTTATCAGCAGCACCTCCAGACGCATAACCTGTACGACGTGGAAGGCCAGATGTGGCAGGCGCGCGAGGAACTGGCCAAGTTGGCCCAGGGCCGCCTTCCGGCCGGCATGGAGGAATTGGCCGCCTTGGCCGTCGACGGGTTCACCGATTTCACGCCCACGCAGCTCCGCATGTTGGCCATGCTGCAACGCCGATTGAAGCCCGTGCTCATCACGTTGCCGCTGGGCGACGACGGCCGCAAGCGACTCTGGCAATGGACCGGCCAAACGTTGGAACGCATTCGCGCCGCCTTCGCCGGAAAAATCCAGACCATCGCCCTGCCCTCCATCGTGGACGGCGCGGTTATGGGTGGCGGCCATCCCTGGCCGCCACCTCCGACGCGGCGGCCAAGGATGGCCGCCGCGCACGAGAACGGTGCCGCGCACGAAACCGGCCCTGACGATCTGGCTTTCATCCGCGACGCCGTTTTCGACATGGACGCCGCGCCCGCCCCCGTGCCCCGCAACCTGCGAATTATCGCCGCCGCCGGCATCGATGCCGAGGTCGCCGCCGTCGCCCGACGGATCAAGCGGCTGCTCGTGCAAGGCGCGCCGCCCGGCAGCATCGCCCTGCTCGCCCGCTCGATGGAACCCTACCGCCCTGCCGTCCAACGCATCTTCGCCGAGCACAATATCCCCATCACGGCCGCGGCCACGTCGCTGGTGGATTCGCCGTTGGTGCGGTTTCTGCTTAAGGCGGCCGGCGTCGCGCCGGAGTTCAATTTCCGCGACGTCCTGGCTGTGATCAAGTCCAGCTACTTCCGCCCGCAGGCGTTGGGCGATTTCGACGCCGGCACGGCCGCCGCGGCCGAAACGCTCATCCGCCAGGGGAACGTGCTCCAAGGCCGGCAATCGTACATCAACGCGGCCGACCGCCTTATCCTGCGCGCTCAGCGCCAGGCACAACTCGACGTGGAATCGGACGATTCCCCCGCGCCCAAACCGAAATCGCCGCTGCCACCCGAGACGGTTCAGCAAGCCCTGGCCATGCTGACGAAACTTTTCGACGCGGCCGAGGCGGCGCAGGCGGGCGACCTGGCGGGCCTGGCAACGCAACTCCAACTGGACCAGGCGGCGACCTGGCAGAATCATTCCGCCGCGTCGCCCCTCTGGCGGGCCGGGAGCATCGCCCGCGACCTGCGCAGCCTGGCGGCGATGGAACAGGCCATGGCGCAGGCACGCAATCTGGGGCTCGCTCGCGGCGACGGTTCCACGTGGCAACCGCCGGTGTCGCAATTGGCGCAGGCCTTGGCGGCCACCACCGTGCCGGCCGAGCGAGGCGAGAACCTGGTGGACGTGATGGACGTGCTCGACGCGCGGGCGTTGCGCTACGAGCACGTCTTCCTGCTGGGCGCAGGCGAGGGCGTGTTCCCGCGAAAGTTCGTGGAGAGCTCGCTAGTGGGCGAGGCCGACCGCCAGGCCTGGCGCCGAGGCAAAATCGAACTGGACCGTCGCGGCGACCTGACCGCGAGGGAAATGCTGCTGTTCTACCTGGCCGTCTCGCGGGCCTCCACCAGCCTGACTATCAGCTATCTCGCCTCCGACGCCTCGGGCAAGGTCGCGTCGCCCAGCAGTTTTCTACTGTCGTTGCTCGAACGGTTCGGCGGTTTGCAGGCGATGGACGATTCCGGCCTGATCGAGCACGTGACCGCGGGGCAGTTCCTGCCGCCCCTGGAAGAAATCGCCACCCCGCGCGACGCCTTCAACTTCGCCTTCGCGAACGTGTTTCAACCCGAGCGACTCAAAACGTCGAGCGGTACTCGCAACAGCGCCGGCAAGCAAGCCCGCCAACCGCACCTCGAGAACGATGGCGGGCAAGCTGGATCTAATGTCGGCTTGCCTGTCGGCGCAGTAGAACCTTCGACAAAACAAATCGCGGGTAATCCAACATCAGTCTCGACACCTCCGCCCAAGTTGCTTTGGGCTTCTCGCGGTCTGCTCGCCCGGCATCATCGCTGGCGGCGCGGCCCCTGCGACAGTTTCGACGGTCGGTTGAGCGACCCGGACCTGCTGGCTGAACTGGCGCAAAAGTTCCCCGGCAAGACGATCTTCTCCGCCAGCCAGTTCGGCTGCTACGGCCAGTGCCCGTGGCAATTCTTCGCGACGTACGTGCTCCAGCTTCAGCCGCTGCAGGAACCCCAGCGCGTGCTGGAGGCGGTCGATGCCGGCGAGTTCTGCCACGATGTCCTGTTCCGCCTGATGACCTCACTTTCGGACGGCACCGCGCCGCTGCGTTTGTCCGACGTGGACGAACCGCGATTGGTCGAATCGCTCGACCTCGCGGTAACAGCCGAAAGCGACCGCATCGAATCGCGCCGGCCGCCCTACCCGGTGCTCTGGGAAATTCAGCGCGCCCAGATGCGGAAGGCCCTGCTGGCCTACCTGCGATTTCAGCGGTCGCTGCCTCCGCTGGAGGGCGGCGCGACGCACTTTGAACTCAGCTTCGGCCTGCCGCTGACGGACGACCAACTCAAGGACGGCCACAGCCGCGCCGCGCCCGTGCGACTCAAGACGGCCGGGGGCGAATTTCAACTCCACGGCAGGATTGACCGCGTGGACCAGTCCGCCTTCAGCGACCTTTCGGGCCTGCTGGTTGTGGATTACAAAACCGGCCGCCTGCCCTCGGAGGCCGACATCGACGAGGGCCGAAACCTGCAACTGCCGCTCTACGCCGCTGCCGCCGAACAGATTCTCGGCACGCCCGCGATGGGCGGCGTATTCCACCATGTCGGCGAGGACCCGCGAATGCGATTCTTCGCGGCATTCAAGTTTGCCCGCAAAAAGTACGCCGCTTGCGAGGATTACCCACAGCGTCAGGCGGCCGCGATGGCCAAGGCGCAGGAGTTCATCGACGCAATGGGCGGCGGGCGGTTCGACCTGCTGCCGAAAAACAAATGCCCCACGTGGTGCCCCTACCGCCGCATCTGTCACTTTTCGCCGGCGCGCCTGCCGCTCAAATCGCCTCCGCCCGCGAGTTCTGCGCAGACGGGCGAATCGCAAACGGAGGGCCATGCATGAGCGAGGCCAAGCCAACCCAGCTCACGCCCGCGCAGCAGCAGGCGGCCGTGGAACGCATCCACCAGAACCTCGCCCTGCGCAGCGGCGCGGGGTGCGGAAAGACCTACGTGCTCGCCCGGCGATTCACCGAGTTGCTGATGTCCAACCCCGACCCCGCCGTCGCGCTTTCGCGGCTGGTGGCGCTGACCTTCACCGACAAGGCCGCCATGGAAATGACCCAGCGCGTGCGGAAGATGATTTCCGACTTCGCGGCGAAGGCGGGCAGCCCGGCCGACCGCCGGCGATTGCTGGAGCATCTCGAACAGGTCAGCGAGGCCCGCATTTCCACGATCCACGGATTCTCCGCGGCGCTGCTGCGGACGCACGCGATCGAGGCGGGCGTGGACCCCGACTTCGCCGTCTGCGCGGACGAATTGCTCACGCAGCGAATGATCGCCGACGCCGCCGATCAGGCCCTGCTGACCGCCGTCGAGGCGCGCGACCCGGCCGCGTCCGACCTCCTGACGCGATTCAGCTACAACCAGGCCGTGGACCTGCTGCGGGAACTGGTGAACAACCGCACCTCCGTGCAACTGGATGGCTACCTCGACCCGGCCGCCACGCTCACTCGGTGGGCGGGCCTGCTCGCACTCCAGCGCCGGCGACTGTGGGAAAACATCGAAAAAGACACCGCATTCCAAGCCGACCTGGCCGAGTTGGAACAATCGAACTTCGCCGACAAGAGCGGCAAGCTCACCGCTATCCGCAACGAGTTTGCGGCCCTGGCCCGCGCGGTGCTTCGCGACCCCAACGCGCGGACGCGCGAGAACCTTCAACGCATCGCGGGCATCCGCCCCGGCGTCCTCGGCGGAACCGGCCCCGACGCCACGGCGTGCCGCAGCCGCATCAAACGCGCGCAGGCCCGCTTCGTCGAAATCGCCGACCAGGCCGGCGAGATCAATCCGCTCGACGAGCAGTCCGCCGCCGCCGTGGCCACGCTCGCGCGCCTGGCCGCCGCCGCCAACGACATTTACCGCCGCCGAAAGGTCCAAGCCGGCTTGCTGGACTTCAACGACCTGCTGGACCGCACGGCCTCGCTGCTCAAATCCAGCCCGACGCTTCGCGCCCAATTGGCCGGACAGATCGACCAGATCCTCATCGACGAATGCCAGGACACCGACCCGTTCCAACTGAACATGCTCTGCCTGCTGGTCGGCGCCGCGGCGGAGTCGCTGCCGGGCGAGGGCAGGCTGTTCGTCGTCGGCGACGCCAAACAATCGATCTACCGATTCCGCGGCGCGCAGGTCGAGGTGTTCGAGGAACTCTGCAAGCGGTTCGGCCCCTCACGGCAGCAGCAGCTCGACGTATCCTTCCGCACGCACCGGGCGGGCATGGCCTTCGTCAACACGGTGTTCGGCAAGCTCATCGGCGACTACCAGCCGACCCGCTCCAGCCGCACGGTCCAACCTCCCGGGCCATCGGTGGAAGTGCTGCTGGCGGACGCAGGCGAACAAGGTTTCGCCGACGCCCAGGAAGCCTCCGACGCGCAGGCCGCTTTGACCGCCCGGCGAATCCGCGAGATGATCGACGGCGGCGAGAAACTCGTCTGGGACAACGACGCCAACGACTGGCGGGCCGTGCGCGCGGGCGACGTGGCTATTCTGTTTTCTCGAATGACCAACAGCCTCGAATACGAGCGCCAACTCGCCGCCCAAGGCGTACCTTATTATGTGGTCGCGGGCACCGGGTTCTTCGGCCAGCAGGAGGTGCTGGACCTGCTCAACGCCCTTCGCGTGATCGACAACCCCGACGACGACATCGCGCTGGCGGGCGTGCTGCGCAGCAGCCTGGTCGGCCTGGACGACAACGTGCTGATGCACGTCGCGCGGCACTGCGCGCGGCCTTACTTTCACGCCTTGCGACAGTCGTCTCCGCCGGCGCTCGACGGTCCGCGCGCCGCGGCGCTGCAAGCGGCGATCGAGCTGCTGGCCGACCTGCACGGACGCAAGGACGCCATCGGAATCGAGACGGTCCTGCAAACACTTCTGGACGCCACCGGTTACGAGGCCGTACTGCTCGCTTCGCCCTCGGGCAAGCGAATGCTGGGCAACGTCCGGCTGCTGCTGGAGCAGGCCCGCGCCGCGACGGCGGGCGCGCTGTCGCTGGCGGAGTTCATCGCACAGATGGACGAACTGGTGATCAACGAATCGCGGTACGAGCAGGCGGCCGTCGCGGGCGAGCGGGAAGACGTGGTCCGGCTGATGACCATTCACAAGGCCAAGGGCTTGGAGTTCCCGGTCGTGTTCGTGCCGGACCTGAACGCCGGGCGGCGGGGACTGCGCGGGGCCTTGCTCAACCGGGCCGACTGGGGCCTGACGCTCAAACTCAAGCCCGCCGGCAATGCCGACGACGACGCCCAGGATGAGGACGAAGACGATGCCTCGCTGCCATCGGGCTTCCGGGCCGCCAAGGCCATGGAGGACGACGATCAG
>CAZYDC010000184.1:0-9224 GCA_964646065.1 uncultured Planctomycetaceae bacterium
TTCCGCCGGATGAACCCCTTTGGTGCTTTGCCGTTGGCAAAAAAGCGATAAATCCAACCTAGGTTACGTGGCGACTTTCGTAGTGCGTTAGGCACTTAAATTGGATGAGAACCAGAAATGGGTTATCCGAGTTACCTCCATCTTGCGTGAATCCATGCGCATTCATGTAACCCTTGCGTCTGCAAGAATGTAATTAAAAATAACGTCAGAAGCTGTTTTGTAAACGTTTTTGCTGCCGTGTAATCATTTAATCAGCAAATGACGTATATATAATAGAAAGATACACCGTTAAGCCAAGTTGTAAATGTTTTTATTGAAAATAGGCGATATGTAATCAATAATATCGTTTCGTAATCATTTTTGTTGGAGAACGCATGGTTATAAACGATCTGACAGATGAAGGGCTTCGTCCGGCGGGTTATGTCGCCTTGATTGAACGATACCACCTTAGGGTAATCTCCAACTGGCATGAATCTTTCGTCGCCGAGGGTGTGAGCCGCCGAATCGAGTCGGAAGACAGTCGCGTGCGAGAGACATATCCGGCGTCCCATTGGCCGGGAGATTCACTGGGCGATCACCTGGAATTCGCTCTGAAGTACGACGGAACGAACCTGGCGATCCTAGCCTGCATCTTCCGCGTAGCCGACGCTGACGAGTTCACCGCCTATGTCCGATCAAAACCCACCGGCAAGTTTGCCCGGCGGCTGTGGTATTTTTATGAAATGCTTACCGGTCAGCGTCTATCCTTGGACGACCTCAAACGCGGCAGCTATGTAGGCCTGCTCGATCCCGAAGAGTACTACACTCCGGATTCACTCCGAGCAGTCGCCGTGGTCGGCTATAGTGAGGACGGGAAGGAAACGCATCACCCCATCGGGCGAACTTGGCATGTTCGTCGCCAACGTATCGACGACAACCTTCTGGGAGACGCCCGATTCTGCCCGATGATTCGTCGCACCAACACGCTCCGACGATTCGCAAGCGTCGATCTTCTGGAGAGATGCAAGAAAGTTATGGCCGCTTATTCGCCGGAATTGCTCAAGCGGGCGTTGAGCTACTTATTTACCAAGGAGACCAAGTCGTCCTTCGAGATCGAGCATATTAAACCGGACGCTAACCGCACGGAGCGATTCGTCGCTCTTCTTCAACTGGCCGAGAAGGAGGATTTTTGTGACAAGCCGCACCTCATAGACCTTCAAAATCGGATCGTCGATCCGCGATTTGCCGCTACCGACTATCGCAAAACACAAAACTACGTCGGTGAGACGGTCGCCTGGCAGGCTGAGAAGATCCACTTTGCCTCCCCCAAACCTGAAGATTTGCCGGATTTGATGGATGGCCTGATCGCCGCCAATCAGCGGATGGACAGCCACAAAGAAATGAACAGAGCTGACATCGCCCCTGTGGTTCATGCCGCCGTCATAGCTTATGGGTTCGTATTCCTACACCCCTTTGAAGACGGCAACGGGCGAATTCACCGTTTCCTGGTTCACAACATTCTCGCGCGTAGCGGATTCACGCCCGAGGGGCTGATGTTCCCTGTCTCCGCCGTCATGTTGAAGAACCCCGCCGACTACGAGGCCTCGCTGGAGGCGTTTTCCCGGCCGCTTATGCCGCTGGTGGAATACTCGCTGGATGAGGATGGCCGAATGACCGTGCATAACGACACGGCCCTGTGGTATCGCTACATCGACATGACGCCGCAGGCCGAGGCGCTTTTCGCGTTCATCGAAAAAACCATCGACACGGAACTCGCTTCCGAATTGGCCTTCCTGGCCAATTACGATCGGACCAAGGCGGTGATCCAGGCCATCGTGGACATGCCCGACCGGCAGATCGATTTGTTCATTCGCCTATGCCTCCAGAACGGCGGCCAGTTGTCGGCGGGCAAACGCGTCAGCCATTTCGACTTCCTGACCGACGAGGAAGTCGCGAAGATGGAACAGGCCGTCCAGGCCGCTTACGGGAAGGATTCCAAGGTGCCATGACGTGGGGTTCTTCGCCGTTGTCGTTACCGCCTACGGGCCACCGCCCCCACGGCCTACGGTCGCACCCGACTCGCCGTTGGCTCGCCGCTAAACGCTATTTCACCAGCACGCGCCGCTAAACGCTATTTCACCAGCACCCTTCGCACTCGCCGGCCCAGGCAGCAGGTGAGTTCGTAGGGGATCGTACCGATCATGCGGGCGAGGTTTTCGACGCTGTGGGGCGCGGAGGGGTCGTTGGAGAAGATTTCGACCACGTCGCCGACGGCGGCCTCGGGCAGGTCGGTCAGGTCGATGGAGATCTGGTCCATGCTCACGCGACCGCGAATGGGCACGTCGTGGCCGCGCACGCGGACGCAGGCGCGGTTGGACAGGCTGCGGTTGTATCCGTCGGCGTAGCCCACGGGCACCAGCCCCACGCGGCTGTCGCGGCTGAAGGTGTAGGTCAGGCCGTAGCCGACCTTGCTACCGGCGGGCAGGTTTTTGATTTGCATCAGCCGGCCCGTGAGCCGCATCGCGGGCTTGAGCGGCAGGCAGGTTTCCATATCGTCGCTGGGCTGGTAGCCGTAGATGGCCACGCCGGGGCGGACCATGTCCAGGTGCGTTTGCGGAAGGTCGATCACTCCGGCGGAATTGGCCGCGTGCAGCAGCAGACCCTTGGCCCCGCCGCTTTCCTGCGAGGCCGTCAGCAGCCGCCGCAATTGTTCCCTGGCGACGCTCTTGTCGGTTTCGTCGGCGGTCGCCAGGTGCGTGTACAGCCCGCCCAACCGGACGGCGGGCTCGCGCCGAATCCGCCGGATCAGCTCGGGGGCCTTGTCCCACAGCACGCCGCTGCGGCCCATGGCCGTGTCGATCTTGACATGCACCACGGGCGTGGCCCCCACTCGCCGGGCAGCCACCACCACCGCGTCCACCTCGGCCATCGACACCACCGTCAGCGTGACGTTGTGGGCCACCAGCTCCTCCAGGGCGTCGCGAAGCTCGAACCCGTCGTTGTACGCACAGGAGGAAAAAAACGTGATGATCGGGCCGTGGTACCCCGCTCGCCGCAAACCGATGGCCTCCTCGGGCGTCGCGACGCCCAGGTAATCCACCAGCGGCGAGAGGGTCGGCAGCAGCAGGCTCAGCCCGTGCCCGTAGCAGTCGGCCTTAACCACCGCACAGAGTTTGGTTGTCCCCGACAGCCGGCCGCGAAGCAGGGCCAGGTTCTCCTTGACCGCCGAAACGGAAATTTCCGCCGTTAAATAGCTTTCCATGTTTTCTCGAAACCCATCCTTGCGCAGGCGCCGCCCAGCACCGGCATCGCTGCTGTTTCACGATGAGTATAACACTTCCGGGGCGCCTTCGGCAAATTCGGGAGAAAAAAAGTGGTCCGGGCAATCCTGGTCGCGCTTTCAAAAACGACAACAACGTTCACCACAGAGCTCACAGAGAACGCAGAGCCGGAGAAGAATTCAAACGGCGAAGAAACGGCGAAGAAGAACGCGGTGAAACTTTGAACTCGGAGTGAAGTTATTATGCTCGCAAGCACCCAGGTCAAAGAATGAACATGGCTGTTGTTCTCTGTGACCTCTGTGCCCTCTGTGGTGAATGCTTTTTCTTCGACAACCGCACGCCATTGCAATTGACGTTTTGCATGGATATAGTTTTATGTTCCGCCACAACAAACTATTTGGAGAGTATTATGCGGTTATCCTCGATCATTCTAGGCGTGACGCTGGCAGTGTCGATTTCCTTCGCGGGCGATTGGCCCGGGTTTGAAGGGCCTGATCGAAACGGGGTTTCCCCCGAGAAAGGTCTGGCGACCTCCTGGCCGGAGGGCGGGCCCAAGCCGCTGTGGCATTTCAATCTGGGCGAGGGATTTGGCGGCTCGGCCGTCGTGGGCGGCAAGGTGTACGTGCCCGACCGCATCGGCAACGAGAAGGACGTGCTTCATTGCCTGGACCTCGCCGACGGGACGGAAATATGGTCCGTCAGCTTTGACGCCCCGGGCAAGGTGCAGTATCCCGGTCCGCGCGCCACGCCCGCGGTGGACGATAAATACGTTTTCTTCATGGGCCCGATGGGCGACCTGTACTGCATCGAACTGGCAACCCATACGCTCCTCTGGCAGAAGAGTCTGACGAAGGATTTCGGTTCCAATCTGCCCCGGTGGGCCGTGGCCGCTTCCCCGCTGCTTTACAAGGATTGGGTCATCATCGCTCCCCAAAGCAAGGTGGGCCTGGCCGCCCTGGACAAGAAGACCGGAAAGACGGTCTGGAGTTCCAAGGAAATCGGCGGCATGGGGTACAGCTCGCCGATGATCACGACCATCGACAAGGTGGAGCAGGTGGTAATGATCGCCAGCGGTTCCGTTGTCGGCGCGGACGTTGTGACCGGCAAAATCCTGTGGCGATACACTGCCTGGCCCTGCCCGATTCCCCTGGCTTCCCCCACCGCCATCGGCGACGGCAGGCTGTTCGTGACGTGCATCGCCGGCGGCCCGTACAAGTCCAAGTCGGCCATGTTCCGCCCGCAACTCAAGGACGGCGCATGGACCGTGGAGGACCTTTTCCAAACGCTCGACTGCCAGTCGCAGATGCACAACGGCCTGCTGTATGACAAGTACCTTTACGTCAACAGCGTGGGCAGTGGCAAGGGCCTGCTCTGCATGGACCTGGACGGCAACGTCAAATGGAGCCAGGGCGGTCTGAGCGACATCGGCGGCGACCTGGTGATCGCCCAGGGGATGATCTACCTGATGAACGGCAAGGACGGCACGCTGCACCTGGTGGCGGCCTCGCCGGAGGGGTACAAGGAATTGTCCTCGGCCAAGGTGCTCGATGCCAAGGGCGGCGAAGTGTGGGCGCCGATGTCCATCGCTGACGGAAAGCTGCTCTGCCGCGACCAGAAGCAACTGAAGTGCCTGGATATTTCCGGCAAGTAAGCCGGAAAAACGACCCATACAGAAGCGAATCACCAAGAGCGCGAAGGACACCAAGAGCACCAAGAAGAAGGTGATATTCATCCTGTTCTCCGTGCTCTTGGTGGTCTTGGTGCTCTTGGTGATTCGCTTTCCTTCGCTTTTAGGACCAGGAAGAACTTGCACATGAAGACCGCCGACTCGCAGAGGTTAGTCGTCCAACCGCCCGACGCATCGCGGCATGAGGAGATGCTGGACCTGATCGCCAAGACGTTTTCTACCTGGCACGGGTACTGGCAGTTCCTGAATTACTGCCGCCAGGGGTATCTCGATCACAGCCATTACGACCCCGCGGCCTCGCGGATCGGCCTGCTGGACGGAAAGGTCGTGACCAACTGGACGGTGTACGATCATCGGATGCGGATCGGAACCTGTGCGGTTCGCGTGGGCGGCATCGGCGTGGTGGCGACGCACGGCGAGTTTCGCAAACGGGGGCTGATGCTGCCGACGGGGATGGCCTCGATCCACGCGATGCGCGACCTGGGTTACGACATGACGACCCTTTTCGGCCTGCATAATTTTTACCATCATTTCGGCTACGTGCGGATGTTTTCCGAGCAGTCGTACACCGTGGGCGCGGCCGAGCTGCCGGCGGGGACGGCGGCGCC
This sequence comes from uncultured Planctomycetaceae bacterium, assembly GCA_964646065.1. Lineage (GTDB taxonomy): Bacteria > Planctomycetota > Phycisphaerae > SM23-33 > SM23-33 > CAZYDC01. Next base: position 5,556 of record CAZYDC010000184.1, read on the forward strand.
GGCACTGCAAAAGTTCAGCCAGCCGCACAAGGACCTGGACTCGCTGTACAACCGCGCGTGCAACGGTCTGACGGGCACGGCGGTCAGGCCGACGTTCCCGCAGGCGAGGATATCGACGCACGGTCAGCCCGCCCCGGTGGGCTACGTGTGGAATTCCAAGTCCGGCCAACCGGCGGGATACGTGGTGGCGGCCGATCGCGGCAACCATCTGGAGGTCGGCGAGGCCATCGGCGAACCGCAACGGGTGCTGGCGGTGCTGGCCAAGCTGGCCAAACAGTTCCGCCTGCCCGAGATTCGCATGGGTGGCCTGCATTACGATTCGCCGCTGGCCGTTGCGTTTCGCCGCCTGACCTGCCGCGTGGAAACCCAGTACGTCCGCAACGGCGGCGCGATGGTTCGCACGGTCAACCTGCGCTCGACGCTGGCCAAGATCGCACCGGAACTGTCGCGGCGGCTGGCGGCATCGACGTGGCGCGACTGGACGGGCCGGCTGCTGATCGCCGACTCGCGCGAAAAGGTCGCGATCGCCATCGCGCGATCCAAGGTCGCCCTGGCGGACCGCGCCGATGCGCCCAACTCGATTCGCGGCGGCGAGGAAATCGCCCAGTTGATCGTCGGCGTGGATGACCCGTTTGAAGTGGTCGAGGCCGGCAATATCCGACTCGCCGGCCTGGCCAAGGACCTGTTGCCGACCCTGTTCCCCAACCAACACCCCATGCTCGCAAGCTGGGACCGGTTCTGACAAAGAAAGCCGTTCTTGCTGTTCCGCTTGCGGCTTAGCATCTGTTTCTTCTTCTTTCCCGCGAACAAAAACAGATGCTAAGCCGCAAGCGGAACAGCGAAGATTCCGTGTGCAGCTCGCAGACGAGTCGCACACCCTACATGATTCCAACCTTCTTTTGTTCGGCGTTTGGGGCGATTTCCAGGTCGCGGGGTTCTTTTGTTCGGAAGACGAACCACAGCAGCGCCGCGGCGCTGAGCGTCAGGCAGATCGTGAACAGCGCGCCCAGGCCGAAGCGCTGAGCGACCTGGCCGGCGAGCAGGGGCGCGATGATCGCGGGCGGGGCCAGCGCCAGGCTGCCCAGCGTCAGGTGGGCCATGCGGTTGTCGTGCGGGCAGGTCTCGAAAAGGATGTTGGTGAACGAGACGACGAACACGCCGTTGCACACCCCGATGCACGCGTAGGCGACCAGGCAACTGCCCAGCCCGCCGCCGTCGAGCATGACCCCCAGCGCCAGCACCTGCGCGACCGCCCCCACGATCATGCCGATGCGGTGCCCGCGACGGTCGCCCAACAGCCCAAGCAGCAGCACCGCGACCGCCGTCGCCAGCACCTGCGCCGTGGAGCAGGAAAGAATCGTCCGGTCGCTCAGGACCCCGCCGGCGGCTGATTGATAGTAAAGGACGACGAACGGGGCGATGCAGAACCCCGCGGTGGTCAGCATGCGCCCGATCAGGAACGAGCGGAAATTCGCGTCGCGCAGGCTGTGGCGGAAACGGTCGAGCATTTCGCGCGGAGTGGGCGGCGCGGTTTCGGGCTCCTGGGCCACCCCATCGTCGCGCACGAAAAGGAACATGGCGATGGAAATGGCCGCGATGCCGAACGCCATCGCGTACAGCCACGCGTAGACGGCAGGGTCTTTGTACCGGTCGATCACGAACCCGGCGACCGGCGGGCCGCACGCCCCCAGCAGCGCGGCGGCGCATTGCGCAACGCCCATGACGCGGCCGCGAATCTCGCGGCGGAAAAGATGCGCAAGCCAATCGGACCAGACCGGGACGATCACGCCGATCGAAAGGACCATCGCCGCGAAGCAACCCAGCAGCAGCCAGCACCGCGCGATCCCCGAGATCGGCAAACCCGGCCAGGCGGCCACGGCCAGCGTGAGCATCAGCGGCAGGATCACGGCGAAATGGTAGGCCAGCAGTTGGCTCTTGCGCTTGCGCCGCGAGTGGAACAGGTACACGCCGATCACCTGCGTCAGGATGACTGCGCCGTCGCCGATGGCCGAGATCGCTCCGATCATGCCTCGGTGCTTGTCGGCCCCGTAAAAAGTCAGCAGCATGGTCAGCACCGTCGCCGGCCAGACCATGTACATCTGGAAGCACCAGACGCTCTCGCCGACCAGGTACAGCCCGGCGTTGCGAAGTTCAACGGACTTGCGGGTCATGACATCACGCGTCCAGTGCGACCTTCACGCTGACAATCGCGTGCGGCGCGAGTGAAACCGTGAAACCTTCCTTGCCGGCCTTGGCGGACGACTTGGCCACCGGGCGCTCCAGCAGGTCCACCTCGACGGCCTGGCCGGGCTTGCCCAGCAGTTGCGGGTTGATCTTCACCTTGGCCATCGCCGCCTTGCCCTCGGTCTCCAGCAGGCGGAAAACCACGCCGTTGCCGTCCTGGGCCTGCTTGACCGACGTGAGCACTACGCCCGCGCCTTGCACCTGCGCGGCGCTTTGGGCGGCGGCGAACTCGCCGTCATGCGGGTCCGTCGCGACCACCTGGAGCGGTTGATTGAACGCCGCCGCCAGTTCCATCAGCTCGGCCCGGGCCGGCGATTTGCCGTGCGGGACCACGGCCATGCGCATCGTGTGGTCGCCGATCTCCGGCAGCGGATCGGGGTCGTGGCTGGACCGCAGCAGCGTCAGCCGCAGCGTCGAGCCGTCCAGCGAATGGCCGTGCTTGCAGTCGTTCAGCAGCGCCAGGCCCGCGGGGCCGCCGGACTTGTTGCTATCGCCTTGGGCCCCATGCCCGCGCAGACTTGGGCATGCCACCCCGCTCACGTCGGCCCATCGCAGGGCGGGCACTTCCTGACCGGCGTTTTCTTCGCGCTGGATTGAACCGAACGGAATCTCGTACGACGCCTTGGCGTCCCGCACCGCCAGCGGGAACTTCATCAGCAGCTTGGGCACGCCCACCGACGGGCTGCCGACCTCCATCCATCGCGTCGAAACGTCAATGTCCAACCACCGCTGCCCCGCCTTGAGCGAGTAGGTCACGGTGACTTCGCTGCCGCCCGCGCGGGCCTTCACGATCACGCTGCCAATGTACGGGCCGATCAGCCCGCGAGTGACCGACACCACCGGCGCCGCCGCGCGCGACGAAGGCGCGTACGTCACCCAGGCCGTCATCGGCCCGGGGCGCTCGACCGCGTATTCCACCACGCCCAGCGGTTCGGCAGCACTGGCCAGATTCAGACCGCTGGCCTTGTCCAGCAAGGTCTTCACGCCGCCCGTGGCCAGGTCGAATTCCACGCGCAGGTGCTCGTTCTCCATCGTGAACTGCTCGAACCGCGGGGCCATCTGCACCCAGTTGGGGTTCACCGGCGCGGTCTTGACGCCTTCGGCATAGGGAGGTTCGTAGAGCAATTCGTAATTGTAGTTGTAGGAAGTCGGCGGCCGCACGTACTCCTCGCCCGCGTCCACGATGACGAACGTGTTGTAACCCAGCGACCCGATTTCGGCCGGGAACGCCAGCTCGATAAACTTCTGGCTCCAGGCGACGCCCTGGCCGGTTTTCTGCGCTGGGATCTCGCGTCCGTCGGCGGTGCGGACCGCGTAGTAGCGAGTCGTACCCGGAGCGCCCTGCGGGTCCCAGACGGTGGCGACAACGACCTCGCGCCGCGCCTGGCCGAGCTGGTTGAAGACCACGAAGGGCCGGGGCAAGTC
>CAZYDC010000185.1:0-6607 GCA_964646065.1 uncultured Planctomycetaceae bacterium
GCCCCTGCGGGGCGAAGAAAAAGCAACACCAAAGAGAGGATATCTTTTCCACCCCTTTCTTCTGGGGCGGTGTACTTAGCATCTGTTGTTGTTCACGGGAAGAAAGAAACAGATGCTAAGCCGCAAGCGGAACAGCAAGACATTTCACTCGTGGCGCCTTGATGCCTTTCTTGGTGCTCTTGGTGTGCTTGGTGCTCTTTGTGATTATCCTTGCCGTCTTCGCGTAATTCGTGGCAAAGTCGTTTTGTTTGTTTAAGATGCGATTGTTCTGCCGGCTGCGAATGTCAACGAGAAGGCATCTACAATATTCGTTAATCCGAAAGTGATGGAGATCGTCATGACGCGACTGTATCGACCTTTTTCCCTGGCGATGTTGGCGGCCGCGGCGGTGTTGGCGGGCTCGCATTGCCTGGCCCAGCAGCCGGCTCGTAGTGACGCCGTGAGGCGTTCCTCCCAGAATGCCCTCACGGGCACATTACAAACGGCCAGTGAAATCTGGATTGCCGCGCGAACCGACGGGCAGGCGGGCACGGGGATCGCCTCGGACCCATTGGACGGCTCGACCCAGGAAAAGTTGGACGGTCTGCTGATCGGCTTGAACAAGGCCGGCGTCAAGAACATTACCATCCACCTGGGGCCCGGAACGTTTCAGACCCTGGGTTCCACCGAGTGGCGAAACGGTGCCGACTGGCGGGACGGATGCACCGGCTGGCACCTTTCAGACGGCTGGAAGATCTTCGGCGCGGGCATCGGCAACACCACCATCCAACTGGCGGGCGTCTGCCGCGACCGGGACGTGATGTACGACCGCCTGGACGTGAGCGTCCGCGAGGGCCTGTGGGAAACTCCGCAACCCGCCGCGAGCGCGGGCATGTGGGATGCCCCCGAGATGTGGCGGGCCGTGAAACTCATGGACGGCAAGAACCTCAAGGGCCTGGAACTGGGCAAGGTCTACTACGTCGCGCAAGTCGTGGACGCCCGCCACTTCCGCGTCTCGGCGACGCAGGGCGGGCCGGTGTTGGCGGAGGCCGGCATCGCCTCGGGCGGTTGGTGCCGCCGCATTTCCAAGGTCTCCTGCGCGGGCATGAGCAATGAGATCATCACCGGTCGCGGCGTCGATATGGAGGTCCGCGACCTGGGCCTGGATTGCAACTGGCCGAGCTTCGGGACCGTGGTCGCCGAGGACTTCACCATGCCGGCCGAACTCAAAACCGTGGTCGTCAAGGTGGATTCCGTCGCCTGGGCGAGGCCGGTCGTGGGCCTGTGGGTCAACCTGACCACCCCGGGCAACGCCGTCAAATCGCCCGGCCACTTCGAGATCGTCCGCGTCGTGGACGATACACACCTCGAGCTAAAGAACGTGCAGGGCTTCCGTTCGCTGGGCGGGATCGCCTGCGCCGACCAGGGCACGATCAACGCCGCGCCCGACTCTGCCGTGCCCAAGGGTACGCGCATGGGACCCGAAATGATCACGTGCGCCCTGTACCTGATCGGCGACCGCGCCCGCGTCGAGCGGGTCCACGTTCGCAACCTGGCGGGCACGTGGTACGAGGGGTCGGTCGGAATCATGATCGGCCACTATTTCGGGCCGGTCTGCCACGACATGATCGTGCGCGACTGCGTGACGTCCGACGCCTGGGGCGCCCAGAACAGCGGGATCTTCATCGAGTGCGGCGCCATCGGCGAAGGCCCCCGCCCGGCGAGCAAACCGCTCGACGGCGCGCAGGGGCTGATCGAGAACAACACCATTTACGGCAACGGGGCGGGCGCCTGCGGACTCAGCGCCGGCGGCGCCGTCCGCACCATGCTGCGGAACAACCGCGTCTACAACATCCGCACCGGGTTCTACGTCGAAGGCCCCATCAATGACTTCACCCTCCAGGACAACGTGTTCTCGAATTGCGCCGGCTGCGCCATCGGCATGAACGCCACCGGATATTTTTGGGACAAGGACAAGGCCTACAAGGTCCGCGACACCGCGATTGTCAACGATGTCGAGTACCTCGCCAAGGCCCAGAACACCGGCCAGCCGCCGCCCAACGAGCAGTTCTGGGAACGCACGCACGCATGGCTGGGCAACGTCACGGTCGAGGGCAACGTCATTGAGGTCTGCGACCACGCCAGCGGCATCCAGGTCATGGGCAACGCGGACACGCTGACCGTTCGCCGCAACGTGATCCGCCGCGCGCTGGGGCAGACCGGCGAGGCCGCCCTGGGCCTGATGCTGGCCGACAAGACCAACCGGCACATCATCATCACCGACAATATCATCGACTCGCGCCTGACCAACAGCGCCGGCAAGGGCCTGGTGCTCGGGCGGGACAACCTCGACGAAACCGGCAAGCTCCTGCGCGACCTGGAGGCCGGAGAGCACGCCCCGGTGCGAACCAAGCCCCTGCCGCCCAACCTGGGGGCCCTGACGCCCGCGAGCGATCTGCAACAGCCCGCCAAGTCGGCGGACCCGCTGGTGGCCGACCTGGGCTCCAAGGGCGAGATTCAGAACTGGCTGGTCCTGGGCCCCTTCCCGCACCCGCCGGCCACCATGCCCGACAGCACGAAGCTGGGCATGGGCTACGACTTCGATTTCCTCTCTGCCGTGGGCGGCGAGGACAAGATCAGCCCCAAGACCGGCCAAAGCGTGATGGTCAAATTCCCCGCCGGGCCTGACGCCAGGACCTTCTGGAAGAAAGAACTGCTGCCGAGGCGGATCGTCTGGCATCGCGTGGCGGCCGCGAATTGTCCGGGCGACAATCTCAATGAACGAGCGGCCCGCCGGGAATGGGTAGACCTGCTGCCGCTCATGGAAATGGGCCCCGACGCGGATTATGTTTGCGCGTACGCATACTGCGTGCTTCACGCGGAAAAAGCCTGCCAGGTCTCGCTGAGCCTGGGCAGCGACGACGGGTACGTTCTGTTCGTCAACGGCCAGCGCGAGGGCGAGTTGCGGAACGACCGCCGCTCGTACGCTCACGACAGCAACGCGCACAAGGTGGCCCTGCACGCGGGCGACAACACGGTGCTTTTGAAGGCCTGCAACGCGCTGGGCACGTTCGGATTCGGCGTCAGAGTCATCAGCGCCGAGTTCGCGGACGCGGCCATCCCCGGCGGAAAACCGGCGACGGGAATCAAGGTCGTGCTGCCGTAAATGAATTACAGGGCTCCGTGACAACGTAGACGCCAAACAGCAAGCTCATATCGGGATCGAGCTTGCTGTTTGGCGTCTGCCCGCGCCCGCGTTATCGTCCCGCATGAAAGTACATTGCGGACTGCGCAACGAACCGTTACCCTCGGGGTGGTTCGAGAGACACTATGCAAAATGCCATTGAATATCTGGCGCTCGACGACGCGGCGCTGCTGCGGCAGTGCGAGGTCCACACGTACAAATCCTCGGGCCCGGGCGGGCAGCATCGCAACAAGGTCTCGTCGGCGGTGAGGCTGGTGCATGAGCCCACGCGGATCGCCGCGCACGGTGACGACAGCCGCTCGCAACACGAGAACAAGCGCCTGGCCCTAAAGTGCCTGCGAATGAACATCGCGATGCACCTTCGCGGCCCGGTGGTCCCCGGCGCAGCCCCGCCCGCGTTCGTGCGCGAGTGCATGTTCACGCCGCGAGGAAAGAAGAACGTAGAGCGTGGCGCGTCGCGCGTAGAGCGTAAAAGCGAAGAACCGCTTCTTGCCGTTACGCCCGACGCGCCACGCCCAACGCCCGACGCTCCTCTTCAGCGATTAGAGATCGGCACGAAGGATTTCCGCTTCTGGCGGATCGCCGCCTGGCTGCTGGACGTTCTGGAATCCCGCGCCGGCAGAGTCGCCGAGGCCGCCGCCGTCGCCGGAATCACCACGGGGAATTTTTCCGACCTGCTGACCTCCGACCGACACCTGCTGGCCGCCGCCCAGGAAATCCGCAAACGACACAATCTAAAACCGCTGTCCTGAAATCGTTCGTAGTGCCGTTCGTAGTGCGCCCGTAAGGGCGTGCTCTGGTGGCACCCCCAAGTCTTCTTGGGGGTGTCTGGGGCGTTAGGGACTGTCCCCTTTTTCGGGCCTGTTTCCGAAAATGGGGACTGTCTCTCTTGTCGGGTTCAGGGACTGTCCCTCAGACACCCCCAAGAAGACTTGGGGGTGCCACAAGATTTCGGTCGGCCTATCCCGCCCGCGAGACGGTGACGATGAAGCTTCGCGTCCTGGGGCCGTCGAACTCGCAGAAGTAGACCGCCTGCCAGGTGCCCAAGAGCATCTTGCCCGCGCTGACCGGGATGGCCGCGCTGCACCCGACCATGGAACTCTTGACGTGCGCGGCCGAGTTGCCCTCGTTATGGCGATAGAAATCCCGCGACCACGGCACGGCCTCGTCCAGTGCGGCCAGCATGTCGTGGACCACGTCGGGGTCGGCGTTCTCGTTGATGGTCACGCCCGCCGTCGTGTGCGGCACGAACACCGTGACCACGCCCTCGGAAACCCCGGCCTCGGCCAGGACGGCCTCGACGCGGGACGTGATGTCGATCATTTCGCTGCGGCCGCGGGTCTTGATGTCGAAGGTTTTCATGTCCTGCCTTTCGTCTGAACGTAGCATGGGCATCTTGCCCATGAGTATCACGGGCATCTTGCCCGTGTCTTCGCTTTTGCTTTTGCTGTTGTGCCAAAACAAAACCGGAGAAACAACGAACCATGGGCAAGATGCCCATGGGACTCATGGCCAAGATGGCCATGCTACGTCAGTGCTGCGCGACGTCGAGGCAGACCATCTTCCGCAGGTCGCGGACGATCAACCTTCCGCCGGCCAGCGTGATCGGGCCCCAGGCCTCCGGGCCGGGCAGCACCTTGGCCTGCGCGAGCCGCACGAACGCCTTTTCGTTCACCTTCGCCAGCGTCAGCGTGCCCTCGTCGTCCATGACGTAGATCATTCCCTCGGCGATCAACAGCGGCCCCAGGCCGAAGTTCTCGCCGGTGCTGGCCCAGAGGACCTTGCCGCCCTCGTCCAGGCAGACAAGCTCGCCGCTGGGGCGAATGCCGTAAATGTGCGAGTTGTAATAGATCGGCGTGGTCTGCGTGGCGCCGAAGACCTCGGGCTTGAGGCGGAAAAGCACCTGGCCGGTGAGCTTGCCGCCCTGGCTTTTGAGTTGGAGCATGACGCTCTGGGCATTGTACCCGCCGCAGCAGAAGACGCGGCCCTCCGGCAGGATTACGGGCGTGGGCACGGTGATGGCGATGCGGAACGCGTCGGTCGTCCACAGCAGCGAGCCGTCATCGGCCGACACGACGGCCACGCCGCCGCTGCCGAAGTACACGAACACGCGCTGGTTGCCGACGGTCATCGGCGCGACGGACGAGTGCGTCATCGTCCAGTTCATCGGGTTGGGCGTGGTCCACTGCACTTTGCCGGTTTCGCAGTCCACGCCGATCATCAGCGCCTTTGGCCCGGCCGGGGCGAGAATGACCATTTCACCGTCGAAGATCGGGCACTGCCCGGCGTACCAGAGCGGCTCCTTGGTTCCGTACTGGGCGACCAGGTCCATGCTCCAGCGTTTTTTGCCGGTCGGGGCGTCGACGCACAGAACGTGGCAGCGCGGCCCCAGCGAGACGACGTACTTATTGCTCACGGCCGGCATCGTGCGGCTGAAACCGTGGTTCATCTTGACCTTGACCGGGTAGAAGTACCGCCAGATTTCGGCCCCGTCGGCGAGCGACAGGCACCGCAGGGCGTCGCCGCGGGCCTTGATGTCGTAGTCGAGCACGTACACCTTGCCGCCCTGCACAGCGGCGGAGGCGTACCCGTCGCCCAGCGCGACAGACCAGAGCACCTTGGGCCCGCCCGTCGGCCAGGACTGCGCCAACGGAGTGTCTTCGTGGCTGACGCCGTCCAGCCGCGGCCCGCGGAACATCGGCCAGGATCCGGCCAGATCGGCGGCCTTGCCCTTGCCGAGGATCAGCTCGCCGAACTCAGGCCCGGTCTTGCCTGCCGGGCCGCTCGTCGCGCCCAACGTGGCGCCCGGCTCGCGAGACTCGGGCGACAGGTCGTTGCCGACCGGCAGATAAAAATATAACGCCCCCGCCGCCAGCGCGGCCAGGAGAACCGGAATAATCCATTCGATTTTCAATCGCACCTCGAGAATCATTGTACAACAAAACCTCGTTCTTAATGTAGCACGGGCATCCTGCCCGTGTTTTTCTGTTGTTGTTCTGCCACAAAAGAAGAACAATCAGGAAACAGCGAAGACAAGGCGAAGATGGCCGTGCTACACATCACTCGCCGCGGAGCGCGGGCAGCAGCGGGCCTCGCAGGGCGGCGTAGGTCGCCAAGGCCGTCCAGAGAACGCCGCCGGCGAACACCGCCGCCAGCATGACGCTCAGCGAAACCATCGGCTCGCGGCCGATGCCGCGCGCGATGACCGGCGCGGTCGCCACCGCCGCCGGCACCAGGCCGCACACGATGCCCATCGCCAGCAGGTACACGTGCTCTATCATCACCATGCCGCGCAGGCGACCCTTGGCGAAACCGACCGCCTGGAGCACCGCCAGCTCGCCGCGCCGCTCCAGCACGTTCCGCATGACGACGGCCGCCAGCCCCACGCTGCCCAAGACCATGCCCAGGCCGCCCAGCAGCATG
>CAZYDC010000185.1:6617-9200 GCA_964646065.1 uncultured Planctomycetaceae bacterium
GAATTCTCCACGGCGTCCAATTCCGCCATGCGGTCGCTCGCCGGCACCACCGACATGCCGAAGTTGCTCATCTGCCGCGTGAGCGCCGCGGCAATCTCGCCCTCGCGAGCCGTCTTCGCGTCGATCAGGAAAAACCGATTTCCCTCCGACGGAAAACACGCGCTGAAATTTTCCGCCGAGATCACCACGTTGCCCTGGAGCACGCTGTTGGCGATCACGCCCGCCAACCGCACGCGCACCTGCCGGCCGTGAGCGTCCACATATTCCAGGCGGTCGCCGAGTTTCTTGCCCAGCGACCAGGTCGTATTCTCGTCCACGACGGCCGGGATGTCGCCGCCCTTGAGTTGGCCGTCCAAGCACGCCCATGAGGTTCGACATTCGGGCAGGACCTCGACGAACTGAAAGGCCTTTCGCCTTTCAAGTTCGGCCGGGGCGATTCCGAGCAGTCGCGGCTGGCGGGCGCGGTTGAGGTTCAGGCAGTCGGCCCGGTCGCCCTCGCGCAGCCGCAACGGAACGACCTGCACGCTCGTGTCGCCGCCCAGGCCCATCGCCGCCAGCTCCCTGGGCGAGTTCAGATCCTGCGTCACCGGCAGCGACGACTCCGCCACCAGCGCGAACCCGCCCGTGCCGGAGGATCGCTCCAACGCCTGCGATGAATCGTCGCGCCGGTTGGCCCCCACGGCCGCCAGGATGAACGTCGCGCAGGCGACAATCGCCACCGTCGCCAGGCTCCGCCCCGGACGCCGCGAGGCCGAGTGAAGCGACATTGCAACCAAGCCGCCTCTTCGTGTGGCACGGCCATCTTGCCCGTGTGTAGCACGGGCTTCCAGCCCGTGAGTATCAGGGCCATCATGGCTCTGTCTTTGCTGTTGTTTTCCATTTGCCGAACCAATACTTTTACTGGCGCCTCTTTCATCGACTGATGCCTGATGACCCGATCCTTCCTTCATCGAACGCCCTACTGCGCCGACAGGCAAGCCGACATGAGATCCAGCTTGCTTGTCGGCGCCGTGGGAGTTGCCGGAGAATGTTTTCGACCTCGTTTGACGCCGCAATCGCCCGTTCATCGCCGCCAGCGCCGCCAGCAGCAACAAACCGCCCGAAGCGAAGAACGGCATGGCCGCGTCGGCTCGCCGGGCTGGCGGCGCCAGCGCCAAGATCGCCACGGCGGCAATCGCCGCCACGGGCGCCACGAGCGTGGATGCCAGCCGACGCCATAACGGCCACGACACAAATGTCGCCGCTGGTTCCTCGCCGCTCAGCAAGATCGCGGGCGGCAGACGGAACTGCCTTCGGAGCGTCAGGAATATCGTGACCATGGCGACCGCAAAACCGGCCCCCGCGCCGATGGCGATAGAACTCGCCGTCGGGTAAAAACCGAACGTCCTTCCCCCGGCCGCCGCCGACCATGCGGTCGCCAAGCCGTGCAGCATCGCCCGCGTGTACAATTCGCCGCACACCACGCCCGCCAGCGTCCCCGCCGCCGCCGGACAGGCCGACTCCGCCAGCAAGGCCGCCAGGACCCTTCGTCGCCGCCACCCGACAGCCAGCAGCAGGCCCACCTGCTCGGCTCGCTGTCTCATGCCCAGCGAGAACACCATCGCCACCAGGCCCATCGCCGCCGCCAGCAGGAAACCGCTGAAGCCCAGGTACAACTGTCCGAAATCCGTCCCCTGCTCGGCCGACTGCAGCAGCCGCGTCCGCACATCCTCCAGCACCAGCCCCTGCGATGCGGCCGTCAGATTCGAGCGAACCGCCTCCTTCACCTTGGCCTCGTCCGTCTCGGCAAACCGCGCCGCCGTGAGCGAACCCAACGGGTTGGCCCACATTTTCCGCCCGGCCGTCAGCGTGATAAACGCCTTGGGCGTGCCTCGGAACTGCTTCCAATACGCCTGATCCTTGTCGCGGATTTTCGAGATGTCCACCATGTCCGATTTCCAATGGCGGCAATCCTCCGCGTCGGCCAAGCCGGGAAACTCCGGGGTCAGCGCGCGATCCCCCGCCAACCCGGTCATCGGCACCACACCGCGAATCGTAAACTTCGCCTCGCGCTGCTCCAGCCGCATATCCGGCGCGATGGCGAAATACTTGATCGTCAGAACGTCGCCGGTTTGGGATTGGAGGTCCTGCGCCAGCCAATCGTTGATGATGATTTCGTCGTCCTTGAGCGTCTTGATCGGCCCGCCTTCGACCGCGGCCAGCAGCGTGCCCATTCCTTTCGCAGCCGCTGATGGTGCCGACCCGACGGCGGAAACAAATGAGTATGGCGTGGCGCGATCGTGTACACGCAGTTCGTTGACGAACCATGTCAGCACGCCGAAGCCCGGCGACGCGTCGAACGCCGCGCGCTCCTCGTCGTCGGCCAGGAACACCCGGCGGCTGGTCATCTGAAGAGCTTTGCCGGCCCCCTGGCCGACCGGGTGAAATTCCAGTCCCGAATCCGCCAGCGTCCACGCCTGCCCCAGCGCCTGCTGGGCCTGCCCCAAGTCGATCTTGGTCGGGCCGATCCCCTCGTCAATCAGCAGCAGATTCGCGCGGCCCCGAACGCCCAGCTTACGGCTCAGAATCTCCAGCGGCAGGAAA
>CAZYDC010000186.1:0-9167 GCA_964646065.1 uncultured Planctomycetaceae bacterium
CTCTCCATTGCATTGCCGGCGATCGTGAAGGGGAGTCCGAGCAGGCGGCCGTGGTGCTGCTGCAACTGGAATTGCCGGTTCCGACGGTGCGCGCGGCGATTGAAATGGCCAAGCGGCACGGCTGCAAGGTCATTCTCGATCCGGCCCCCGCCCCCAAACCCATGCCCGAGGATCTCTGCGCCGTGGACGTGCTGACCCCTAACATCAGCGAGGCGGAAATCATCACGGGACGCAAGGCCGGCGATCCATGCGAGGACAAACTCGTCGCCTCGGAACTGGTCGGAAAGGGCGCCCGCAACGTGGTGCTCAAACTGGGCCCGCGCGGCAGCCTGGCCGTCATGGCCGACGGACACTTCTACACCGTCCCCGCGTTCAAGGTGCAGGTCGTGGACACCACCGGCGCGGGCGACGCGTTCACCGGAGCGCTGGCTGTGGCGATGCGACGCCAAGACCGCATCCACGACGCCGTCCGCTTCGCCTCCGCGGCCGGGTCGCTGGCCTGCACCAAGCTGGGCGCCCAGGCCGCCATGCCCACCGCCGACGAAGTCCAAATCCTCATGGACGACCAGCCGCAATAAGAACGTGGAGCGTAGGGCGTAGGCCGTAGAGCGTAACGGCGAAGAAACGGCAAGAAACATCTCGGAGGTTTAACCGCTGAGTTCGCAGAGAACGCAGAGAAAAGAAAAGAGAAGAGAATTCATTTCTTTTTTTTCTCTCTTCTTTTCTCAGCGTTCTCTGCGCCCTCAGCGGTTAACCAGTCGTTTGTTCCCATGCAACACCTTGATTTTTGGCCCCCCTGCCGCGATAGTTAATGCACTATGAATTTTCAAGCGGTCAAAGGAACGCGGGATTTTTATCCCAACGAGATGCGCCTGCGGAATTGGATCACCGATGCGTGGCGACGGGTTTCGCTGCGCAACGGGTTCGAGGAATACGACTCGCCGATCTTCGAGTACCTGGATTTGTACACAGCCAAGAGCGGCGACGAGATCGTCAGCCAGCTTTTCGCCTTCGAGGATCGCGGCGGGCGGAAGCTGGCGATTCGACCGGAGATCACCCCGTCGCTCGCCCGCATGGTCAACGCCAAGATCAACTCGCTGCCTCGCCCGATCAAGTGGTTTTCCGTGCCGCGACTCTGCCGGGCCGAGAACCCACAGAAAGGCCGCCTGCGGGAATTTTTCCAGTGGAACGTGGACATCATCGGCCCGGCCGACACGCTGGCCGACGCCGAGTGCATCTTCACCTGCGTCGATTTCCTTCGTGAAATCGGCCTGTCGCCCAGCGACGTGCAGGTGCGGATCGGAAGCCGACCATTGGCGGTCATCGCCCTGCGGGCCGCCGGGGTTGCCCAGGAAATCGTGCCCGCCGCCCTGGCGGTGCTTGATAAGAGGCCCAAGGTTTCGCGTGAAGAATTCGACGCCTTGGCCGGCAAGGCCGGGCTGACGCCCGAACAAACCCAGGCGGTCTGCCGCTTCCAGGATGCCGCGGACTTGCAACAGGTCGCGCAGGTGTTGGCTGGGCAGGAAGGCATCGAGGGGCCTATCGAGGACCTGCGGAAACTTTTCGCGAATCTGACGGCCATGGGCGCGGCGGATTACTGCACGCTGGATTTGCGGATCGTTCGCGGGTTGGCGTACTATACCGGCGCGGTGTACGAGGTGTTCGACGCGGCCGGGTCGATGCGAGCGATCGCCGGCGGCGGGCGGTATGACAATCTGCTCAAGGTGCTGGGCGGGCCTGAAGTGGCGGCCACCGGTTTCGGCATGGGGGACGTGGTGCTGGGAATCCTGCTGGAGGAAAAGGGCAAGATTCCGGCGCAGCTCCAGGCGGCGAGGCTCGATTATTTCGTCATCGACGCCGAAGATTCGCTGCCGGCAAAATTGCAAGTGGTTGCGGCGCTGCGAGGCAAAGGCCTGACCGCCGATTTCAGCTATCGCTATCAGGCCGTGGGCAAGCAATTCAAGACCGCCAATCAGCGCGGCGCGAAAAAGGTTGTCATCATCCAGGCCGGCGGGCAGTCGGTCGCGGTGAAAGATTTGGCGACGGGTCAGCAGGTCGAAATGCCCCTGGAGAAGTTCCTTCAGGAATCTTAAGGGTGTCACCCTGGAATGATGGATTGGGTGCCATGCCCAAGTCCGCGCGGGCATGGGACCACCGCGCCATCATGCCCGCGCAGACTTGGGCATGGCACCCTTATTTCACGGATCGTTCAGGGTTGGGCAATCGCAATTCCACCACGGTTCGGCCGGGGCGCGACGCGATGGAAAACTCCGCCCCGATGGCCTGGGCCTGCTCGCGCATCGAGATCAGGCCGATCCCCTGGCCGGCGCCCGGCTGGAACCCGCAGCCGTCGTTCCGCACCGTCAGCACGAGCTGCCGATTCCTGTGCCGGAGCCTGACCTCGACGCGTTTGGGCTTGGCGTGCTGGATCGCGTTGCTGACCGCGCCCTGGGCGATGCGATAGAGGACGATCTCCACGTGGTTGGGCAGTTTCGAACGCAGGACATCCTTGGAACACAGAACCGACAGCCGGACGCCCTTGCCCGAGTAGATCGACGCGAACTGGCGCAAGGCGGCGCACAATCCGAATTGCTCCAAACTGAAGGGGTACAGACCCTGGCTGATCTTCCGCACGTCCTGGATCAGCTTGCCGCATTCGTCGCAAAGGCTCGTGACGGTTTTCGCCGTTTGGGTGTCGTCCTTGACGTCGTCCCGCAGCGTGGTCATCCCCAGCAGCATCGCGAACATTCCCTGTCCGACAGCGTCGTGGAGGTCGTACGCGAGCCGCTTGCGTTCCTCCTCGCGAACCGTCCCCAACTGCCGCATCGCGGAGCGGTACGCCTCCTCGGCGAGTTTGCGCTGCGTCACGTCCAGCACGATGCCCCGGAACCGGACGATCTTTCCGTCGGCGTCCCGCACCGCGACACTTCGGTCCTCCACCCAGCGGGCCTGCCCGTCCTTGGTGAACATCCGGTACTCCAGCGTGAATTCATCCACTCCGTCCCGCAGGTATGCCGCGACCTCCTTTCGGAGCCGGGCGTCGTCGTCGGGGTGGCAGAAGTCTTGCCAATGCACCCGCCCCGAAATGAAATCCTCGGCGCAGTAGCCGAACTGGTCGATGTTCCGCGAGATGAATTCGACCGGCCAACCCGGTTCCGCGCGCCAAACCAGGATGATGACCGGGCTGAGGTTGACCAGCGATTGAAAATCCTTCAGGCGGTTGACCGCCTCATGGACGGATTCCTCCGCCCGTTTCCGCTCGGTGATGTCGTACATCACGCCCCGGAACATGGTGGGTTGCCCCGCAACGTCTCGCACAATCGCGGCGCGGTCGTGGAACCAGACGATCCGCCCGTCCTTGGCGACCATGCGATATTCGGATTCAAAAACCTTCCCGGACGCGGCGGCATCAGCGACTTCGTGAAGTATCCGAACGTAGTCCCCCGGGTGGAAAAGTTTTTCCCACATGTGCGGAGTGGCCACGAACTCCTCCGGCGTGTAACCCAGAATCTTCTCGACCTGCGGGCTCATAAACGCCGAGCTTGCCATGCCCCCGATGGCGGCCGTGTACGTGATCGCGGGAAGGTCCTCGATCAGGCTGCGGTACTGTGCTTCGATTTTTCCCAGGTTCTCCTGGGTGGCCTTCTGCTCGCCAATGTCAACCAGTGCCACATTGAGGTGCCTGATCCCGCCCCGTCTGTTCCGCTCAACCTTGATGTTGACCCTGACCCAGAGTCGGGAGCCGTCCTTTTTCTTCAAGGCGAGTTCTTGACAGCACAACTCGTCGGTCTTTATCAGTTCGCTCAATAGGTCTCGGCGAACGGACAGATCGTGGTAAATCTCGCGCGCGGTCAGTTTCAGAAGTTCGCGGGGGCTGTCATATCCCAACATGCGGGCCATCGCCAGGTTGGCCGCGAGGATCGGGGTTCGCCGGAACGGTTGCGTTCGCATAAAGCCGACGGGCATGTCGTCATAGTTCTGGACACTCGACAACACCGGTTTTTTTATCTTTGCTTTCATGGCCGGATTTCACGTGAGTTGTGTAAGGATAGTACCCGCATGGCCGCGCGCGGGCAAGAAGAACCCGGTATGCAGTGGATTCTCCTACTTCGAGTCCAGCAACGGGTAGCATCCCAGCGAGACCACCACTCCGCCGGGGGTGTAGTAGTGGGCGCAGAACGAGTCGTCCGAGATGCTGGTGAAGATCACGCCGGCGATGTTATCCTCCTTCGCCGAGCGAAGCTCCTGGGCGGTCGGCCCGGCCCGCGAGGCATTTTTCGCCTTCTCGAAATGCGCGACGAACCGGCAGAGCGACTCCCTGCCGTCGGCAAGGGCCTTGGGGCTGACCGGGAAGACCAGGTCGTTCTCGGACGAATCGGGCGGGGCCTGGTAGAGCACGGCATCGGCGCCGCCCTCGCGATAGAACACCAGTCCGCCCCAGGCGCTGTGGGTGTCCGCGCGGTCCTTAAAGGCCACCACTCGCATGGCCGCCTCGATCCGCGTCCGGCTCAGCAGCTCGTGAAGAAGTTCCAGGGTCCACAGGTCGGCCATGCTCAGGCGGTCCACGTTGGACTCCAGGTCGTCCGCGACGGGTTTGGTGGTTGAACCGCCGTCGGCGCACGCGTGAATGTGCTCCAGCGACTGTTGTTCCTGCCGCAACGCCTGAATCAATTGTCCCCGTGTCATCGGCCGGCGAACGGGGTCGTTGGCGAGCTGGTCGAGCAGGTGAAAATCGCGAATGTTGAATTCATACCCCTGGCCCTTCCACTGCTCGAACGTCTTGGCGGCTGGGCCCAGCGAATCCGCATGGGCGGTCCAGATCGCCTCCATGACCTGAAACTCATTGACCGTGGCGGGCAGATACTGGAACTTGTTCCAGAATGCCCGCAAGGCCTTGGCGGCCGGCGCCCGTGCGGAAAGAGAACCGATTCGCTCGCCCAAGCTGGCGCGGCTGCTCCTGGCGGCGAGAATTTGCATCGCCCAGGGCCCGGCCTGGAAGTCCGGAGAATTGATCGCTTCCAGCAGGGCCGCTTCCCACGGTTGGCCGCCGACGTTCCGGACCAACTCCATGAATTCCGTTTCGTTTGGATTTGCGACCGGCAGGGCCGCCCAGGCTTTGACGATCTCGGTCAGGACGAGCGGACCGGGGTGCCGGGCCATCCAAGCCGTCATCTTGGCCCGGATCGGATCGCCGCTTTTGAGCCTGGGCAAGAGAGCGACCAGCGCCGCCGCCCACGTCGGGTCCTCCTTGGCCAGCACGATTTCCAGCGTGGCGGATCGCAACTCCGGCGGCGTGGACGGATCGGTCAGGAGTTCCAAGGACTCCTCGCGGGATCGCGGGTCGTTAGGCCCGATCTTGTTCACCAGTTGAATCGATTCCACCCGCTGCGCCGGCGGAAGGTCCTTGTCGCTCGCCCGCAGCAGATTGTGCATCAGGATCACGCTATCGGGATAGGCGCCGGGCGTGATTTTCTGCATCAGGTCATATTGCGCAACGTTCCTGGGCATGCTCACCAGCGCAGAGTCGCACCCCGCCGCCAGCAGAGCGAACGAAGCAAAGGTCGATAATACGATTCTCGTCATGGATGCAAGTCTCGTCGATTCATGGGTATTATAATTCATTGGCTCGCCCAAAAGAAGGCGATTGACGACAGGTTTTCGGGTGCCATGCCCAAGTCCGCGCGGGCATGTCTTCCACGGGCCAACATGCCCGCACGGACTTGCGCATGGCGCCCGAGCAAATTTCCGAAAGCCGCAAAGTGTCCGCATTCATCTTATTTCTTGGCAGCATTCGGCGTCGGCGGTAGACTACCTGAACCATGAGCGAAATACAAGATCAGGTCGTCTCTCTTTCTCGCGGTTGCGAGGCCATTTACACTCAGCAGGAATTGGACGCTCGCCTGACGGCGGCGGCGAAGGCCGGCCGGCAGCTTCGCGTGAAGCTCGGCCTGGACCCCACCGCACCCGACATTCACCTCGGTCACACGGTGGTGCTGCGGAAGATGCGCCAGTTCCAGGACCTCGGCCACAAGGCCGTGCTGATCATCGGCGACTACACCGCTCGCATCGGAGACCCGACCGGCGTGAATAAGACCCGGCCTATACTTTCCGGAGAACAGATCGACGCCAACGCGAAGACCTACCTTGACCAGGCCGGAAAGATACTGGACCTTTCCCCAGAGAGATTAGAGGTTCGCCGCAATGGCGAATGGCTGGAGAAGCTTTCTCTGATGGAACTGATCCAACTGGCCGCCAAGAAGACCGTGGCGCAAATGCTCCAGCGGGAGAGCTTCAAGAATCGCCTGGCGGCCGAGCAAGACGTTTTCCTGCATGAATTCCTGTATCCCATTATGCAGGGATACGATTCCGTCATGATCCACGCCGATGTGGAATTGGGCGGCACGGATCAAACGTTCAACAACCTTGTCGGCCGGGACCTTCAGAAGGCGTACGACCAGCCCCCGCAGATCGTGATGATCATGCCGCTGCTGGTGGGCCTGGACGGCGTGGAGAAAATGAGCAAGTCCAAGGGCAACTACATCGGCGTGAACGAGGAGCCCAACGCAATGTTCGGCAAGGTGATGTCGATCCCCGACTCGCTGATGGCGAACTATTTCACGTTGCTGAGCGATGTGCCCAAGGATCGGATTGCCGAGTTGACCAACGCGGCCAAGACACATCCGCGGGCGGCCAAGGAGGCGCTGGGCAAGAAGATCGTTTCGCAGTTCCACGGCGAGGCGGCCGGCGAGGCGGCGGCGGCGGAGTTCCAGCGCATTTTCACCCAAAAGCAGGCCCCCACCGACATGCCGGAGGTTCGCCCCCCGCAGGCGCAAATGAATATCATTGACCTGATTATGCTGGCCGGGCTGGCGCCGTCCAAGAACGAGGCCCGGCGGCTGGTCACTCAGAAGGCGGTCGCCATCGGCGAGCAGGCGATCCTCGACGTGAACGCGCAGGTGAGTCTCGAAAGCGGACAGGTGTTACGCGTCGGCAAGCGCCGGTTCGCCAAGATCGTTCTTTGACGCTCGATCACCATCAAAGGGTGGTCGGGTAAGCCTGGGCGGTTTCCCGCCCAGGCTTACCCGACCACATCAAAGGGATTCTGGCAAAACGTAGCACGCCCGTGCGGGCATGAGTTTCACGCTCCGTCCGAGCGTGCCACGGCTTTGGTAGAATCCCTGAGTACACCGCGCCAGAAATCGGGGGGGAAAGGTCTGCGTTCTTTGCGTCGGCTGTTTCTTAGCCCCGGCGGGGCGAAGAAACAACCACTGGGAATCGAGTTTTCCCCACCCCTTTCTTCAGGGGCGATGTACCAAGACGCGAACGGCCATTCGGCAGGCGATTCTGAAAAATCGATCTGGAAAAATAAAAAATATTTGCGATGGCTAGACACGGCTGGCCATGAGGTTATAGACTGAAATATTTAGCAAGGATGGTTCGTTGATAACACCTGCCTAATCTATGGTATAATACACACCGTGGTCTCTGTAATGGACCGACCCGGGCTTGATAGAAGCTCGCGGGTGAATGCTATTTGACATCTAAATAGGAGCAGCGGGAAGGACATTGACGGTCGACCTGGCCCCATGGGCCGATTGAACGGCGCAGGGATGAACTCTGCCGTGGCCGGGTCTACGTCAACCCGCAAGACAGCAGCAAAGCGAGATCGCATGGACGACCCTCCCTTAGCAGCCCGTTGAAAAAGTAGCATGGGCATCTTGCCCATGAGTCTCACGGGCGTCCCGCCCGTGCAAATGCCCAAGAACATGGGCGAGACGCCCATGCTACGCCGGATGGCCTTTTTCAACGGGCTGTTAGGGGCATGATCGGGGTCATGGTCGGATTTCAGGATGAGAACTGTCTCTGAATCATCTTGATCTGTTAGTCATTGCGATCCCGCTCGAAGAATCCTTGTGCGACGAACCGCCAGGGATGTGCGGGATTACCGTAAAATAGCGCTAAAAACGCGCGGAATGCGAGTCTGGAATGCATAACATGATTTGTATCCAATACTTGCAGATTTGCAGGCGGGTTCTAATGGCTTCCGAACAAGTTCTAATGAGCCGCCTGTGCGTTCTAATGAGCCGCCCGGCCGTTCCAGTGGCTTCCCAACGGGTTCTCATAGGTTCCCAATCTTCGCTGGGTACCTCAATTCGGGGTATTTCCTATGCGGAAAGTTTGGAAACAAATGGCATTCTCATGGTATCATGTAATGTGAGAAGGTCATTCGCAAAAGAGAGCCAGAGGAGTACGCGAGACACCATGTCTGAGCACGATCGCATGGATGGCGGTGTGTGTTCGCCCGCCATCAACAACGTGGACAAGACCCAGATTCTGCTGGAGACGCTCGAGCCGCGCCTGCTGCTTAGCGCCTCGCTGGCCGCCTCTGTCGTTCCGGCGGCATCTATATACCCCACGATGATTCTTCAGGGCGTCAGCCCCGACATCAACTCGCCTCCATCAGCCGCGCTGACCCCGTCGCAAATGCGCACGGCATACGGGTTCAATCAGGTGCTTTTCGGATCGGTCGCCGGTACCGGCAGCGGGCAGACCGTTGCCATCATCGACGCGTATGACGATCTGTACGCGCTCAACGACCTGAACCAATTCAGCTTGCAGTTCAGCCTTCCACAGTTCAATGTTTCGGGCGGGCCGACATTCACCAAGGTCGGCGAGACTGGCGGAGCCGTTCCTGGGACCGACCCGAACGGCCCGGCGGGCACTACCGGGAAGGACACCTGGGAGATCGAGGAATCGCTGGACATCGAGTGGGTTCACGCGATCGCGCCGCAGGCGAACATTATCCTGGTCGAGGCCACCAGCATCTCTGACTTGGACCTGATACAAACCGCCATCCCCTGGGCGGCAAGTCAGCCCGGCGTGGTGGCCGTGTCCATGAGCTTCTCCGGCGGGGAGTTTGGGGGCCGGCATAGCGGCGAGACTAACTATGACAAATACTTCACCACCCCGTCCGGCCATCCGGGGGTGACCTTCCTCGCCGCCACAGGCGATGCCGGCGAACCGTCAGGGTATCCCGCCTATTCGCCCAACGTCGTCGCGGTCGGCGGCACCAGTCTGACCACCGACGCCGGCGGGGACTATGTCTCCGAGTCCGGCTGGAGCGATAGCGGCGGCGGGATCAGTCTCTACGAGAACCAACCTTCCTA
>CAZYDC010000187.1:0-9140 GCA_964646065.1 uncultured Planctomycetaceae bacterium
TGCTGGCCGACGTGCAGGCGACCCCGGCGCTGCAGCACCGCCTGGCTGAAATGGGGCTGCGGGCGGGCGTGCGGCTGACCGTCGCGGGCGGAGGAAAGGGCGGGCCGATCATCCTGGCCATCGGCGACACGCGGCTGGTGCTGGGCCAAGGCCTGGGGCACTGCGTGATGGTGTACCCGCAAACCTGAAACGTCATTCACCGCAGAGGACGCAAAGAACGCAGAGAAAGGAAAACAGTATCAATCATTCTTATTTGACAGGTTGTATTGCGGTTTCCCTGGAACCGCTTTGGACGGGGGCGAGAACAATATCAGACTTCTTCATCTCTGCGATCTTTGCGATCTCCGCGGTGAGACATCCGGGTTGAACCATGACCACCGCCCAGGATATTCTCGCCAATAAAAACAATCCCGCCCCGCATGGTAAGGATACGTTCACCGTCGCGCTGGCGGGAAATCCGAATTGCGGAAAGACCTCGCTGTTCAACGCCCTGACCGGGGCCAGGCAGCACGTGGGCAATTGGCCCGGCGTCACCGTGGAAAAAAAGGAAGGCGCCTGCCGCCACGGCGACACCAATCTGCACGTGGTGGACCTTCCGGGCGCGTACAGCCTGCGGGCGTACAGCGCCGAGGAAATCGTCACCCGCGATTTCGTCATCCGCCGGCGCCCCGACGTGGTCGTCAACATCGTGGACTGCTCCAATTTCGAGCGCAACCTCTACCTGACCACGCAACTGTTGGAGCTGGGCGTGCCGCTCGTATTGGCCTTCAATATGTGGGACATGGCCGCACAGCAGCACATCGAAATCGACGTGAGCATGCTCTCGCAAATGTTCGGCGTTCCGATCGTGCCGACGGTGGGCGTGCGCGGGCAAGGCCTGGACGAACTGCTGGCCGCGGCGGTGCGGACGGCCGCCGACCCCAAGGCCGCGCTGGCTGCGCGGCGCTATGTGGATTACGGCAACGAGATCGAGCCGCACGTGCAACAGTTGACCGACGCCCTGGTGCTGGCGCTGCTGCTGGAACCCTCGCCGGGCCTGCGAGGCCTGCTGGAGCACCGCCGCCACCTGGCCAGCCAGTTACTCGAGGGCGACGCACCCACGGCCGAACTGCTGCGGGAATTCGGCGCCGCCGCCGTCGAACCGGTGATCGCGCAGGCTGCAGCGCTGGCCAAACACGTCGAGCGAACGCTGGGCCGGCCTTGCGAAATCGTCCTGGCCGACCGGCGATACGGGTTCATCAGCGGCGCCTGCGCCGAGGCGCTCCGCCGCCCGCCGGGGCATCAGCACTCCCGCAGCGACCGCATCGACGCCGTGATCACGCACCCCTACCTGGGCCTGCCGATCTTCGCCCTGATGATGTTCCTGGTCTTCCAACTGACGTTCTGGCTGGGCAACCCGCTGGTGGACCTGCTGGGCGGCTGGAAGGAGGCCCTGGCCCAATGGGTCCGCGCGGAATTGAGCGGGCCTTCGACGCAATTGCTTCGCAGTCTGCTGGCCGACGGCATCGTCGAGGGCGTCGGCGCGGTGGTGTCGTTCGTGCCGCTGATCCTGCTGCTGTACCTGGCGATCGCGGTCCTGGAGGACAGCGGGTACATGTCCCGCGCCGCTTTCGTGCTGGACCGCCTGATGCATCGCATCGGGCTGCACGGGAAAAGTTTCATCCCCATGCTGATCGGTTTCGGCTGCACGGTGCCGGCCGTCATGGCCACGCGAATTCTGGAGACGCGGCGGGACCGCCTGACGACGATTCTGGTGCTGCCGCTGATGAGCTGCGGCGCCCGCCTGGGAATTTACGTGCTGCTGCTGGGGGCGTTTTTCCCCGACCACGCGGTCCTGAGCCTCGGGCCCCTGCGCGTGACCAACCAGGCCCTGCTGCTGATGATGCTGTACGTCATCGGCATCGTGCTGGCGATTGCCTGCACCAAGCTGCTCCGCGTGGCCGTCTTCCGCGGCGAGATCACGCCATTCGTCATGGAGTTGCCGCCCTATCGCCGCCCGACCGTGCGCAGCCTGGCGACCCACACGTTCGAGCGAGGCTGGCAGTACGTGCAAAAGGCGGGCACGATCATCCTGGCGATTGTCGTGCTGCTGTGGGCGGCCAAGACCTGGCCGGGGCTTCCGGCCGATCAGGTGGACGCCTTCGCCCACGAGCGCCAAACGGTGCAGGCCGCCGCCGGCGATCCGGCCGCGGTGCGGTCGCAGTTGGCGCAGATCGACATTCGCGAGCACCGGGCCCAACTGACCAACTCGGCCATCGGGCGCGTCGGGCGATTCGTCGCCCCGGTGCTGCAACCGGCAGGGTTCGACTGGAAAATCGCCACGGCCATGCTGGGCGCGCTGGCGGTCAAGGAGGCCTTCATCGGCCAGATGGGCGTGATCTACGCCGTCGGAGACGGAGACGATGCCGGACAGAACGGTTCGCTGCGGCAGAATCTGGCCCGCGATTACTCCCCGCTGCAAGGCCTGGCGCTGATGCTGTTCGTACTGATCGCCTCGCCCTGCATGGCCACGGTGGCCGTCACCGCGCGCGAAAGCGGCTCGTGGAAATGGGCCGCCCTGCAATGGGGCTACCTGACCGTCCTGGCCTGGGTCGTCGCGTGCGGCGTCTTCCAGGTCGGCCACGCGATGGGATTCGGATAAAATAGGGACGCTACCCTATTTTGCCGCTTGAAATAGGGTAGCGTCCCCTATTTTGGGAGCGAACCATGTGGCAATATATTATTGTCGGCGCGATCGTGCTGCTAGCGGCGGCGGCCGTGGTCTGGAAATTCTGCCGGAGGGTCAAAGGCCAGGGCGGCTGCGACTGTTCCGCGGGCAAGTCCTCCTGCCCCGCGAACCGGCCCTGCGCGATGGAGAAGCAGGAAGACCGCCTCGTGTGATTATTCGCCGATGGACTTGCCCAGCAGCTTGGGCGTGTCCTGCCCGCTGTCGGACTTGATTCTCAACTCGGCCAACTGTTCTTGCAGACGGGAGATCACCTGGTTCAACGTGGACTCCTGCTCCCGGATGGTCTGGATCTTCTGTAGGGTTTCATCCAAGCCCTTGGCCGCGGCCCGCGCTGCCTGCAAGCGTTCCTGGTTCTCCAGCAATTGCGCCGTGGCGGTCTCCTCCTGGTCCTGGGCGTCGGCGCGAACGGATTCGAGCTTGGTCTGCACCAGGTCCTTGGTCCGCTGAGCGATCTTCGCGTCGATCATCGTGATCATCTTGGCCTCCGCGTCCGGGTCCTTGGCCGCCGTCGTGCTGTAAATCAGCGCGTCCTTCTGGTGGCGAAGGTCAGCCAGGATGCTGTCGGTTTCCAGGGCGGCGCGGACCTGCGGCACGGCCTGGGCATCCTTCTTCTTGAGCATGTCCAGCGTGGCCGCCGCCTGCTGCTTGGCCGACTGAAGTTTGAACTGGTCCTGGAGGAGCCCCTGAAGGGCCGATCTGGAATAGTCCATTCCCGATCCGAAATTGGGGATGTCGGCGGGCTTCAGGGCCGCCGCTTCCTTGGCGAGTTTTTCGCGGTCCGCCTGGCGGGCTTCCAGTTCCGCGTTGGTGGCCTTGACGGCATCCATGTTGCCCTCGACGCGGTTCTCGGCCAGCTTGGCCAGGAATGTCGCCGCCACCGCCGAGGCCAGGGTCCCGGCCGCCTCCTTGGGGCAGCCGCGAACCTCGAACGCCAGAAGCCGGGCCTCGTACGGTTGGGGCATCTGCACCGTCACGTACTTGCCCAGGTGATCGTTGATGTCGGTCCGCAGGTCCGCCGGCAGCTTGGTCGCCTCAGCCCGCATGGCCACCTTGGCCCCGAACTCCTGCGTCTTGATCAGCACCGCCGCCAAACCCAGGTTCGCCGGCGAAACGTTCTGCAAAAACACCGACGCCACCGGCGGCGTCACGGTTTTTTCCGATGACTGAGCGTCGGCGGCAATCGGAATAGCCGTCAGGACCCAAGCGACCATAACACAAGCAACCGCGCTATTCTCGAAATGACGAATCATGATTCACTCCTCTTTGAGTTCCACTTTACATCAATTTCATGTCCCGGAGCGTTTGCTCGCAAATATCGTAGACGTTGCCTACTTTATATCGTCCGCCGGACTTGAGGGTCCAGTATCTGCCATGCGCCAACCAGTGTCGCAGTGGCAAAGCTTGTCGAAGCTCGTTGATGGCGGTTTTCGTGCCCGCCTCAAAACTCACCCACACATCGAGGATTTGCTCTTCAAGACTTGCCCGGTTTCCATATTCCTTCCGGACATCCCGAAAACGGCGCGAAAGGGCGTCTTTCCATCGATTCTCAACCCTGTCCGCAAAATCGATCCGAATCGCCGCCTCGGTCGCGCTCATTAACCCCAGTTTTGTGTAATCATCCAGGGTTTCTCGCTGTTTTTCAAAAAAATCGTTCACGTCATCCTCCGTCATCCCGACATAAAGAGGTTCGCTCAGCGGCGGCCCCTGGAGCAAACTGTTCATCACTCGCCGCTTTTCCAGAGCGATCAACTCTCGCTGCAACTCGTACCATTCCAGGATCTCCGGAATGGTTTCTTCCTGATGGGATCGGGAGAGCCTTTTCATTTTCGCATCACGTTTCGCAGGACTTCGGCGAAATTCTCCTGGGTGAGAGGCACGGATTTTCGTCCCGGGTGCATGAGGACTTTCCAACCTTGATCGGGAAACAAAACGAACGTCGCCTCCGCCATCTCGCCGATGAGATCTATCCGCCCCACGGCGCCAACGATATTACGGCCCATGGGCGAGAATACAACCTCCTCGCCCCCGGCCAAAAGAACCATCTCGCGAACCTCATACGTGCCCAGATACTGTTCCACAACCTGCTTAGGCCGATAGGAAACCTTGACAAGTCCTTCGTGGGACAAATCCGAAATGAAGCCGCTTACGAGCTTATAGAAGTCCTCTGTAGCCTGCTTCCATTCCGCCTTCCTTGCTTCCCAATCGACTCCCTTACCTGCCGCATCCGCGTCTTTTTGTTTCTTTACGAAGAAATCATGTAATTCATTCTTAGTCATTGGTTCGCTCCTGTGGCCTAATGAATACTATCGCCGCTTTTTGGTTTCCACAAGTAGACCCACGGCATGCGGATCATTTCATTTCCGAAGGTATTTCGCCCCGTCCGTTGCCCCAGCCGCCGCGAAGCCCGCCAGGCGAAGTTGGCAGCTGTCGCAATGCCCGCAGGCCCGACCCTCCGGGTCCGGATCGTAGCAGCTATGGGTCAGTTCGTACGGCACGGACAGTTCCAGGCCGCGGCGGATGATCTGGGCCTTGGTCATGCGGATCAGCGGCGCGCGAATGGCGAACCGGCCTCGACCCTCGACCCCCGCCGCCGTGCCCAGGTTCGCCAACCGCTCGAACGCCTCGATGAACGCCGGCCTGCAATCCGGGTAGCCGCTGTAGTCGATGGCGTTGACGCCGATGAAAATGTCGAACGCGCCGATCACCTCGGCGTAGCCCAGCGCAAAGCTCAGGAAGATCGTGTTGCGCGCGGGCACGTAGGTGATCGGGATTCGGGTTTCGGGAAAAACGGGGACTGACTCCGATTTCGGCCGTTTGGAAATCGGTGTCTGTCCCCGTTTTCCCTGATCCTTGGGCACGTCAATCTCATCGGTCAGCGCGCTGTGGCCGAACCCTCCGGCCGCGGTGAGGTCGATCTTTACCACGCGGTGGTCGGCAGCGCCCAGCGCCTTGGCCACCCGCGCCGCGGCCTGAAGCTCGAACCGGTGCCGCTGCCCGTAATCGAAGCTCAGCGCATGGCAGGCGACGCCCTCGCCGGCCGCCATCGCCAGCACGGTGGCCGAATCCAGCCCGCCCGACAAGAGAACGACTGCCTTATTGCGCTCGACATTCATGGGGACACCGCTTCGTGGTTGCCTCAATTAGCCCTGGATTGTTTGTAGTACCATTCCAATTGGCCCTGGCTGCTGTTCTGGTCGATGTTTTCCTGAGACTCCGCTTGTTTTCCCGCGTCGGGCGGGAGGATTTCCTTGAGTTTCCACTTCCCGTCGAGGCGGCCCATCGTCCAGAATTCCTCGAACGGGCTGACGTACGGGTCCTCGCGGAGAACCGTTTCGCCGCGCCGCACGACCTTCTGCGCGTGGGCGGTGATCCGCACGACGTATTCGTCCTGGTTCCTGTCGGTGAAATTCCGCACCAGCAGCAGGTCCGCCTTGCGGACGCAAAGGTTGCGATACTCGATGACGATGCCCTTGGCCTTCCGGTCGGCCAACTCGCCCGCGAACGCCTTGGCCAGGTCCGGGAACAGGTCGTCGGCCACCGGGGAGGCATCGCCGCTTTCGATGGCCAGGTGCAGCCCCAGGAACAGGCTCCTGGCGCGCTCGACCATGACCTGCCGGTCCCACATCTTGTCGGATTGCACCAGGAAATTGAGCATCCGGTCGATCTTGCTTTCTTTCTGGTCGACGGGTTTTTCCACCCACGGGCCCGCGGCGCCCTCCTGCCCGGCCTTGTCGGCGTAGATGTTCTGGAGCTGGTTGTCCGTGAACATCTCGACGAAATTTTCGTGCTTCAGGGCGCTGGATTCGCGGGTCTGCTCGACCTCCCTCAACAGCCAGGCCTGGCCCTGCCGCTGGAACGTCCAGAACTCCTGGAACGGCTGGGGCGATTCGTCGCCGCGAAGCCGATGGCCGTCGCGGTCGTCCACATAATAGTCCATCGCCTTGGCCGAAATCAGGGCCGTAAACTCCCGGTTGTCCGACTTTTCGGTGTAGCGGACGTTGACCAGGTCCACGCGCTGGACGCTGAGCTGGTCGATCTTGTCGATCTCGTGGTCCCGCTTCATGCCCTCCAGTTGCGAACAATGTTCCATGTAGAGGTCGGTCATCATCAGGGGCTTCATGGGCGTGTAATCCCGCGCCGTCCAGCATTCCTGGAGCTTCAGGAATGTGCTGGTGGCCGCGTCTCGCAGGGCCTGCGGCGTCATCGTCGCGTCCTGCCGGGAAAGAAAATCCAACAGCTTTTGCGTCTTGCCGGCCTTGCCCATCACGTCAGAGGCAGTGAAGGTGTAGTCCAGATTCTCACCCATCTTGCCTCGGAAGACGTTCTGGGCCTTTCTCTTCTGGGCTATGCTTATAGTAATGATGATTACGAAGATGACAAAAAAGGAGATGACACAAGACGGATCCGCCGACCCTCCGCTTCCGCCGCCGTGGAACCCGCCGCCGAAACCACCGCCCTTATTGTGTACGATGACGCCCTCGGCGACAAACGTGTGCGGAGAATCGACGGTCAGATTGAAGACCTCGGCCGTCCCTTCGATCCGCCGCACTTCCAGGATGGGCACCGAATCGATCTTCCCTTCGCGAAGCGCGAGCACGTGCTGACCGGGTTCCAGCAAGCCGGCCTGGACAAATTGATCGCCTCCAACGGCAACGGGGTGCTCGGCCGTCGTTCGCAATGTGACGCCTTCCAGCCGCAATTCCAGGATGGGCGAAAGGGTTCGGAACATCTCATGGACGGTTGCGTGCGTCAACGTGCCCTCGGGCGTCACGGCTTGCACGACGTCGCCCGGCCCAAGGGTTTCAATGGCCCGCCAACCGGCCGGCGTGGCAATCCGCGTGCCGGAGGGGAAGCACCCGCCTCCGCCGCCCTTGTTGTGGACGGCGATTCCCATGGCGAAAAACGTGTGCGGCTCCGAAGTTTGAAGGTTATAGACGGTCGTCGGCGCCAGAACGCGGCTCATGCTGACAATCCGCTGCGGGCTGAGGCCTGCGCCGTCGTACGCGTAGACGCTGTCGCCCACGTGCAGGGCCTGGAGGGTTTTGAAGGTTCCCTCGCCGACGTAAAACGGATGCTCCGGCGTCACCTTGATCTCGACGCGCTCGGTGCGGACCAGGACGTACTCTTGGACCGGGTGCGTGATGACGTTTTCGACCCGCGCGGTGACGATCCGGCCTTGAGCGGTGAAGGCGAGCAAGTCGTCGCCCGCGCGAATGTCCGCGATGGCCGCCTGCGTTCCGTCGGCCCGAAGGATCGGCGTGTCGGGCAGGAAGCACCCTTTGTTGTGGACCACGAAACCGGCGGCCAGGTAAGTCCCGCCGGGGCTGACCAGCAAGTTGTACGCCGGCCTGGTCGCCGGCAGAGCCCGGATCGACGTGATCGGCACGGCGGTGGTTTGCCGCCCGTCGCAGAGGTAGACATTTTCTCCGGCGCGGAGGCTGCCGGCCTGGCGGAACACCCCAGGCGCGACCATGAACGGATGCTCGGGCGTGGCGCGAATGCTCCGCCCGTCGGCCAGAATCTCGATGTACTGGCGAGGCTGGACCTGGATCAGCGCCTGGACCGTTGCCCGGGTCAGGCCCCGTTCCGTGAGCGCCGGCAGAACCTGCCCCACAGTTAGCCGCTCGATCGGCGCCAGGCCTTGCTCGGTCTGCACGAGCGTGCCTTCTTCGAGGCAGCCCCCGCCGCCGCGCGCATAGGCCGACGCGGCAACCGCCAGCGCCGCCGCCAGACCGAGGACAATGCGTGCGATATTCTTCACGCCCCGCCTCATCGTACCGCCATAATGCCCGCGGCCACCGCCGCCGCCACCACGATGCTCACCCCGATGATGGCCGCCGCCACGATGCGCCCGAAGTATTCCGCCACGGCCACATTGCCCCGGGCGATTTCCTTGTCCTCGTCGAGGTTGGGCGTCATCCGTTCGATCAGGCGAGGCAGCACCAGCGAAGCCGCCAGCACCAGCGCCACCCCCACCACCGCGCCCACGCAACTGATCAGGACCGCCCAACCAATGCTCTGAAATGTCTGCCACATAGATTTCTCCCAACTCAATTTGAATTGCCGGGCACGATCGCCACCGGCATCGGATCGGCTGCTAAACGTATCACTACCGCACCGGATGTGCAATGGAACACATCGTTGTAAAGTTCGTCAGATTTGCCTCCCAAACAATTCCTTGTTATTATCAAGGCATGGATGCCACCAATCGTGTTCCCAGGAACAGGACGGTGACGCTCTCGTCATGGAACGGGATGAACTGCTGAGGAGTCTGGTGTGGCTTGGTCACCCGGTTTTCCAGCCGCCAAGGCCAAAAGGCGGAAGACTATTGCTGTTTTTTGTATCCAAGCTAGAATGAATATCTCATCAGAGGTGGCCGGTGAACTCAAACAGGAAAAAACTGGAAGAAGAT